>JASFGH010000203.1:0-7175 GCA_050123865.1 Desulfobacterales bacterium
TTATCCCAAGCCCCATCAGGTAGCCGAAATCACTCAAAGAAGCCACAAATTTAACGATACCGGAGGAGCTGAAAATAATCACAATCAGGGCACAAATAAAAAGCGCAATGTATGGGGTTTGGTATCTCGCGTGCAGCCTGGAGAAAAAAAAGGGAAAATGCCGGTCGCGCCCCAATGCGTATAAAATGCGGGCACTGGCGCCCAGTGTCACACTGAAAGCGGATAGACTCGCCATAATGGTTGCCGTGATGCCGGCCCAGCGCCCCCAACCACCGAAAAGCCGCTCGGCGGTGAAGATGAACGGAATGTCGCTCTTGGCAAGTTCGGTATAATTAACGGTGCCCATCATTACGCCGACCACGAAGACATAAATTGCTGTGCTGATGCCTAATGTGATCAAGATAGCTCGCGGAATGTTCTTGCTCGGTTCGATGATCTCTTCAGCCGCATTCGAGATAAGTTCGAACCCGACATAGGAAATATAGATGAGGGCCATAGCCGGAACAAAGGGGCCCCATCCCATTGGCGCCAGAGGTTCCAGATTCAGCGGCTCAATATCGGTGAAACCGAGCACCGCGACTGCCACCAGAACCGCCAATTCCACCAGATTCATGATGGTAATAACGATAATGGCTTCCTTCATTCCCACGAAGTTGATGGTGGTAAATACGACTGTGGTGATCAGGGTGATGAGGGCAATGCTGGCTTCCGGTAAAAAGTAGGCGCGGATCGTCAGGGAAAAGATAAGGGCGTACATCGCGCAGGCAAGCGTGTTGCCGATCCAGAAAAACCAACCCGTAAAAAACGCCACGGGCCTGTTGAGTGTTCTGCTGGTAAAGGAATATCCGCCGCCGGCTAACGGTATGGCTGCGCTGAGCTCGCTGTAGTTTAAGGCGGTAAATACGGTTAAGAAACCCATGGCCAGGTAGACGAGAATACCCAGCGGGCCGACCATATGCGCCAGTTCGCCCGGCAGGGCAAAAATCCCCGGCCCCATCGTTGCGCCGATACCGATCATGACCGCCATAAACAAGCCCATATTTCGTCTGAAACCTATTTCAACCGCCATTCGGTTGCTCCCGGGCGCTCCACAGTTATCCTATCCAGCTTATCTCAAAACATTGTCAAAAGGTGCGTTCAGATAAATCATCTCACCGGCGATAAACCGATCATGAAGCCATGTAACAGATTTCTGCGGCAATCTTCAAGTAAAAACCGGTACAGGTCTCCAGGCCTTATTGCGCAGTTTAAGAGTGGATTAGTCTACATAGTCATAAAGGACTTCAAGCAGTTTGACTTCAGCGAGGGTGTCCAGCCGACAGTATTTTCTAAGATTGGAAAATATTTTTTCTTTTTCTTCGTCTGAGATTAAATTTTTAATACAGCTCAGATAGCGAATTGAAGCCATTTCACCGTCTGAAATTTCGAGGTTGTCGTAGGTCATATCGGGTACAAAAGCAGGAAGGACACTTTTTAGAGATGCGGAGCCTTTCATTTCAGGGTGATAGAGGTACCTGGATCTGAATGGCACAAGCAGATCGACCATCCTCCCATTTATTCTTTCGAGGTCGGAATTATACTCCGGAAAATCACGGCCGAGCTCGCTGTTAATCCTGGACTCATAGGATTGGTTATAAACAACTACCGAGCCTGTGTCCCCGCATTTTGCGATCAGAGCTTTTATAAATTCAGGCCTCGGATCACTCAATTCCGTATGCAAGAATTCAATGTGAATTATTGTCCCGTCTTTCTCAGGCTGAATGTGGAGCGAAAACTGAAACGGTATCTGCTGGTAAGGGGATGCTTTGTCGAACAACGGCACCGCCGGCCAGATGGCTTCGTAATCTAAAAAATAGAGCGGGTACTCCAGCAGTTCCAAAAATTCCTTTATGCCATCTCGGTCGATATGAATTTCATTGGTTTTGTAGGAGCTGACATCTGTGTGTTGTCTGCCGGTCAGTTCAAAGTTTTCGGGAACAGATGCTATATCAATGATTTCCTGGGACAGCAGCTCTTTGCGTTTTCTGCCCCTGAAAACGTTATAAACCGAATAGTCTGGGACGCCCTGCCAGCAGTAGGGGATGTAGTCACACTCAAATGGGTCCTTGCAATGATCACCGATCTCAACATTCGGCTCCTTGTCGGTGTTCAACATGGTAATCAAATCCCTCACCATTATTTTAACCGCTGTCATCCTGTCTATTATAACATCGGTACAATCCTCGATATGAAACAGTTTTCTGGGTTCAAGCTCACCGTCCCTGACATAATCATTTTCGATGTGCATTAGTTTTGATTTTCTGATGTTAAACCCAGCCTTCGAAAAAGCATAACGCTGTAGGGCAATATCATCGTAATAATAATCTTGGACCTCGGTTGAAGATTTTACCTCTATCAGGTCCCAGGTATCTGTTCCCTCCACTTTTTTCAGTATATCAATCCGCGAAAAAGCCCCGTCATCCGAACAGGCGGTCGCCTCAAATATGCAATTTTTTCCATCACGAATTGCCTTTAGGGTGGATTTAATAGCCTGGTCAATTTTGTAATATGGTTCTGTAATCTCGAGTCCGCCTTCAAAACATTTTTGTGCCAGGATGCCGACCTCATGGCCCGTATCAAATATATGCTGTTTGCCTTCGGAAATTTCAGGTGCTAGGTCCGGCCGGTGCCGGTAAAGCCAGAGCATTTTCGTGCACCTTACCCCTTTTAAATACTGGGATTTTGAAATTCTCGAAATTTTTGACATGAGTTTGTTACCCTATGGCCTGCAGATAGATCTGCCGTTTTACTGTTTGGTCGATTTGCACCATCATATAGTACCACTATCCGGTGCTATTTTCCATTATATCGTCTTCCCTGAAGTAGGTGCCTTTTTGTATATCACCGTACAAATTCAGGGCCCAGCGGTGAAAAACAGCATTTTTGTCCGGCTCGACTCTGATAATCTTCAGCAGGCATTGTTTGGCCGCTTCGCCTTCCTGAAACCATTCCCACAGGATCTGAGCCTTCAAAAACAGCGCCTCGGGAAATTCCGGGTCTTTTGCCAGGACGTCCTCGATTTTGATCAGAGCCTCGTCAAAGCGGTTGCATAGTTTGTGGTGCCTGACGATGTTGAGATCCCCGGCAAGCCGATCACGCAGACCGATGGTCATTCTGCCCGTGCCGTAAAAAACATTGACCACTCCGCCGCTCACCAGGTCGCTGAAGGCTGTCGTTATCGAGCCAACCGCGGCGCTGACCGCTCCCGCCGCTATCAGGCCAATCAAGGCGCCCGGCAGCCCGCCCGTAAGGTATCCCAGGCTGAGGCCCATCACCGAAAGGTACGGCAGCGTCCAGAGCATGTTTCTGAGCGTTAAGGCCGCATTGGCTGAATCCACGTCCTTGAGAGCTTTCATTTCTTTCTCCATTATTTGGTCCTCCGTGCGGATTAATACATCAGCAGGCTAAAAATTGCCATCACCGCAAGGGTGACTAAGCCGGCGGCTGCGAATGCCGCTGCGGTGACCAGCGCCACCTCTTCTATGGTGGCCGGCTCGAGGTTTTTAGGCGTCCAATCTGCCAGTAAGTTTAATTTCAGCATTTACCGTTCCTTTCCGGGCGGGATGAATGTTTTGCATGATTTCGATCACCTTTCAAATCCTCGGGGCAATATCCTGCCCGTCATCTTTTATTCTTAGAATAGCGGATAGCTGTGACAGATCCGGTCAAGCCTTCGAAATTTTTTAAATTATTCAAGTTTCTGGATATTCAGGCCGATATTTATCCTGAAAATGTGCGTCCAGCGGTGGGCACGCACTATCGATCAAATAAAATATATCAGCAGATTACGCACCCGCCCGACTCGCCATGCAAGACCGCAAGGCGGGCGCAGGATTACACAGATTGATAAGATAAGTTAGCTAAAATTGGTCACCTCTGTGGAAACCTGCCACTGTGAGGTCCAAAGAGCTCGTACAGCGGAGCGCTCCATGGAGCTTCCCAGCCTTATAGCCTCCCGGCTTCCTGGCTGTGGACCATGACCTATCAGCTATAGGCTAAAATGTTTGTGCTTGTCGGTGTGGGTCTGTGGCTATATTATACAAGGAGATTATCATGGCACGCGGTGATCAGTTAGCAAGGCAATGGAAGATTTTTCAAACACTGGTCGCATCGCGGTACGGCAAATCGGTCCGGGCCCTGGCCAGAAATCTGGACTGTCACCAGCGCACGGTATACCGGGATCTGGAGGCGCTCGAGACCGCCGGTTTTCCGATCTATTGTGAAAACGAAAACGGTAAAAACCGCTGGTACCTGCTGGAATCGGCCCGCAACCCCATGCCGGTGCCTTTCAGCCTGCCGGAACTGATGGCCCTTTATTTCGGCAGCGACGTCCTCAAGGTCCTTAAGGGCACCGTGTTTCATGATGCCCTGAAGTCGGTCTTGAAGAAGGTCAAATCCTCCATTCCACCCGAATCGGAAAAATACCTCAGTCGGGTCGAAAAAAGCCTGCGCAACCGCCCGGGCCCGTATAAAAATTACGGCTGCTTCAGGGAAAATATCGAGCTGATCAACGAGGCGGTCATCAGCGGGCGAGTGATCGAGATCCTGTATTACACCATGAGCCGCAAAAAATCGCACCAGCGCAAGGTGGCCCCATACCGGATGTGGTTTCACAACGGCGGCTTCTATTTGATCGGGCACTGCAAATGGCGCGACGGCATCCGCATATTTGCGGTCGACCGCATCAAACGGATCCGCCTGACCGGTGACACCTTCGAGGTACCCGAGGAGTTCGACGTCGACACTCTCATGCGCGGCAGTTTCGGCGTCTACCACGGAAAACCGGAAAAGGTCAAAATCCTGTTTTCCGCCGCTGTTGCCGAATACATCAGGGAAAAGATCTGGCATGAAAGCCAGAAACTGCGCGACAGGGCCGACGGGTCTGTTCTTTTCGAGGCCGATGTGGCCTGCACCCGGGATTTCAGGGCCTGGGTCATGCGCTGGGGCGCCGATGCCAGAGTCCTGGCCCCCGCGAAACTCCGGGAGGAGATCCAGTCGGAGGCCATTGAAATGATGGCCTGCTATGCCAACAGGGCGGAGCCGGCCAAAAAGACCCTGACGGCCTGAACGGACCGTTTCCGGCCGGCAAACTCCCTGCTTATCCGGAAGAAGAGTCCACCTGGACCGTGTCGTGATTCCGACCAGGACGACGGATGAACCACGATATCTTCTGATCGGCAGGATTAATGAAAAATGCTGGTCTGTTGTCTTTACCCATCGCAGCGAAAAACTCAGAATAATATCGGTGCGTCGATCAAGACATGAAGAGGTTGATATTTATGAAAGCCAGTAGCTTTGATAAAAAATTTGATAAAGGTGAAGATATTACAGAGTACCTTGATCTGTCCCGCGCCACAAAACCCGGGCTGGAACAAAAACGGGTAAACGTTTATTTTCCCGTCTAGATGATCCACCGCCTCGACAGGGAGGCCAGGCGGCTTGGCGTTCCCCGACAGTCGTTCATTAAAATATGGATTGCCGAAAGACTGGAAGGCATTTGATCCCGGCCGTTGTGTATCTGTTTACTATGCGAATCTTGCCGGCTTTCAAGCCTTCCAGCCTTCCAGCTTCCCGACTTTCAGGCTTTAAATAAAATCTGCGCTAATCTGAGGATAAATAATTCACACCATCACGCCAGAAAGACGATACTTTCTATCAGGTCGATGCGGTACCGGGGCAGCGCCCCTCCGCGCGCGTCGATCGATTCGACCCACAAATAGAACTTGCCCCTGACAATTTTTTGGGGCACCAGGATCTGCGTGGTAGACTGCCCATCCTGGTCGGTGTAGTCGATCCTGAGCCGGTGGCCGTCCCTGACGGCCTCCGTCAGCGCCAGCTCGTTTAGTTCTTCCTGTTTCCAGATCTTTTCTTCTTCACGCAGCTCCTGCCCGACCAAATAATTCAAAAAGCTGCCGAAGCCCTCCTCCTCGAGGCCCTGGTAGGAGAGCTCGTAAAATTCCTGCATCGATTTGATTTCGATTTTTTCCCCGTCATTGCGGTAATAGGTGCCTTTTGCGAGCATGTCTTTCTGCTGTGCGGCCCAGTTGGACGGATCTTTTTCTACGGCCCGGTCCAGGAACTCGGCCATCAGCGGCCCGAAATAGGGCTCATCGGTGTGCGCGGGCATTTCGCAATAGCCTTCGCGAGAAAACCAGGTTCGGGCCTCGGAGGCCCACTGCTCTGCCACGGCTTCCTGCTGGTCGCGCATTATTTCATAGGGCACGTCGGGGTATTCGAAACGGTCCAGGGCGTGCTTGAGCTCGTGCAGAAAATTTAAGACCATCGCCGCCCATATCAGAGCGTGCATGCTGTACCCGGTGATGCCGTGCTCAACCACACGCATCGCATTTCCAAAATGGCGCCGCAGGTTGAATATAATTGTTTGCGCCCCGGCATCATATATCGCGAACACCTCTTTTCCGTCGACAACGGGCTGGCCGGTCGGGTCTAACACGATGGTTTTAACATCGTTGTCCCGGTGGCCGTACAGGGCGAGGTAGATAAATTTCAGGAAGTTTTCCGACACCAGGTGTGCATTTTTTACCTTAACGCCGTAAAGAGTTGTGTCGGTCAGGTTGCGCGGGTCGCCGCTCAGCCCTTTTGGGGATTTAGCAGGGCCGATCAGGGGATCGTGGATGGATTTTCTTTTGTGGCAGACGTCGTCGGCGTATTGCTGAAAAGGCTCGCGCCGTGGGATTTTGTCCGATTGGGGTCGGCTGTATTCGCTCACGGGCCGCTTCCAATCGTCGTCTAATTCATCATCCGGGTCCCATTGCTGCTCCCGCTCCATGCGCCGCCGCTGGCGCTCCTCATCGGCAAACTCGTCGGCCAAACCGCCCCAGATAGCCATGTCTTCCCACCCAAAATCATCAAAAAAATCGGTCATTTTAAACCTATCCCATTCCTGGATAAAAGTTATTTATCCTTTGCTTTTACGAAAAGGGTATCAAAGGGCCATGACAGATCCGGTCGCAGTATCTGATATTCAGGGCTATTTGAGGTCAGCACATGCATCTGTAAATATTAGATGGGCAGTGCTATCTGACTAATCTTCAGGATGAGTCATAGGAATCAGGTATAAAATAACCGTCATCTGTTTCAAAGCCGCCTTCACCATATTTGTCACGAAGCCTTTC
>JASFGH010000204.1:0-7054 GCA_050123865.1 Desulfobacterales bacterium
CGGCTGATTTTGCCTAATTTACAGCAATAAATACTAAAGGAACATTCGTAGCAACCAACTATTTAGGTTGTACCTTCTCCTTAAGCAGGCAACAGCCAATCTTATATTCCGGAACACCACCAACCGTATAGTGGATATTGTCGGGCTGAATCAGTTTGTTCATCACGCAGCCCTCCGGAATATTCAGTTCGAATAAATCACTCTCGTTGATCTTGGCGGTAGGGGTCATCTGATTGTCTTTTAATTGCAGGCTGTGAATGGGAAGATCTTCACACAGCGGGCATTGATAAACCCGGCCATTGGGGAAGATGAAATAATTTTGGGCCACGCGACCGGCGCATTCAAAAGTTTCTTCAGGTTCCAGATACACTTTGGGATAGCTGACGGTTATTCCCTGAGCGGCAACTTTTTGAGCCAGCGGCGGGATCGTTTGCAGCCATTCGGATCGGGAAACCTGCAAAGTGCCCTTTTTACCGGACCGGCTTGCTTTTCCGCGCAAACCGATGACCTGAATAAAAAAGCGCTCAACCCCCAGATCGCTTAAAAGCAACGGCATCGATTCTAATTCAGCTATATTGGCCCGGCTGACCGTATAAATCAGGCTGGTCGCGAAACCTGCAGAGACGGTCTTGCGGAGGCCTGTTGTACAGGCGTCATAGGACCCTTGCCCGCGAATTGCATCGTTGGTTTTGCGGGTGGCGCCATCCAGGCTGAAGCTGAAAAAGTCGACCTCCTCCGGAATCACCTTGTCGAGGATATCGTGAAATAAAAATCCATTGGTATCAATGGTAATGGAACTGAAACCCCGGCTGCGCGCATACTTGACGGCCGCAGCCAGATCCGGATGCAGCGTCGGTTCACCACCCAAAAAAATTAGATTAGGGGCTGCGTCACTATCGAAAAATACATCCAGCCAGGCTTTGATGGTTTTTAAGGCCACACGGCCTTTGCCGTGCTGTTCAGGGTTGATATAGCAGTGCCGGCAGTTAAGGTTGCATTCGGTGAGAATATGAAAAAAAAGATTGGTGGAATGTTTAGAAAAAGCAACGGTTTTTCTGAGGGTCATAATTGTTCAATCAATCGTTTGACTTTCTTTTTGGCCATGACCAGCTCTTCATTGGTGGCCCGCAAACGGATGGACATAAATTCTGCAAAAATGCGGTAAAGCAACAGCAAAAAGTCTAATTTCTCATCTGAGCTGCTGCTCAGCGATAATCTTTTCTTGGCGGATGTATCGACGGCCAGACAGATGGTTTTGCCAATAGCTCGCACGGTAGCCGATCGGCTCATGCTGTCAATAATGCGCATTTCACCAAAGATTTCGCCCTTTTTATCCATGCTGCCGATTTCCAGCCCCTCTTTGGTGATTTTTATTTTGCCGGAAAGTAAAAAATAGAGCCAGGGATCCCGATCCCCCTCTTTTATGATCCGCTCGCCATCTTCATATTCGCGAATTTTGCTCAGTCGCAGCAGCTTTCCCAGGCTTTTGGTTTCAAAATTTTTAAGGGCCGGAATGGCCAACAATTTTTGGATGTTTTCAATATTGTCCTTCAGGTATCGTGATTCAAGCATGCATTCCTCCGGGCAACCGGGCGGGTTCGAAAATGGCTTAACGTTACCATTTTATACCGCCCCCCCTGAAAGGGCAAGCAGGAATTTGTTAGTAATTGTTATTATTATAAATTTTATAACTGACGGATGCCTGTATTTCGCTGATTAAATTTCGGTCTTTGGCTTCAGGTTCAGAAGTTCAGGGTTCCGTGGTTAAAAATTGATGTGCCTGCGGATAGTAACAGCAAAGGCCATCAGGTTCAATTTTTCATATCTATTCGTTGACCTCGATCTTTTGTATGCTGTAAGCCAACCGCTGAACCCGATGACTGAAACCTGTTTGTCCTCCGTGGCCTTTACGGCGAATAAGGAACACCTGAACTTTTTTAACCAGAAGTGACCTCCAGACAATGCTTGGACACCATTTCATCAAACCGGACCGGATAGCACCCGTCGAAGCAGGCTCTGCAAAAATGCTGCTTGGGATTCTCAATGCCGGTGGAATTCAACAGGCCGTCAATACTAAGGTAGTGCAAGGAATCAAGGCCCAGAAAATCTTTGAGTTCGGTAACCGAATTGCGGGCCGCAATCAGTTCTCCGCGGGTTGAAAAATCGATTCCGTAGTGACAGGGGTACCGGTGCGGCGGTCCGGCTACCCGCATGTGCACTTGCCGCACCCCTAATTTTCGCAGGGCCTTTACGCGGGTTTTAATGGTGGTGCCTCTGATAATGGAATCTTCAATAATAATCAGCTCTTTGCCCTTGAGCAACTCTTTGACCGGGTTCAGTTTAATCCGTACGCCGAAATCCCGCATACTCTGGGTGGGCTGGATAAAGGTCCGGCCGACATAGTGATTGCGAATCATGCCCATCTCAAATGGAATGCCGGATTCTTCCGAATACCCCAGGGCCGCGTAGGTCCCGGAATCGGGAAACGGCATCACCAGATCAGCATCCACGGGCGCTTCCCGGGCCAGACAGCGTCCGTGGGCCTTGCGTGTCGAATAGACGTTTTGACCGTAAATCGTGCTGTCCGGCCGTGCAAAATAGATAAATTCGAAGATACAAAACGCCCGGGTCGGGGGGGTCGGCAGTTGAATGCTTTTGATGCCGTCTTCACTGATAATCACAATTTCGCCGGGATTAATTTCGCGGATAAATTCAGCTTCAACAAGGTCAAAGGCACAGGTTTCAGAAGCCAGCACATAATTGCCGTTAAGTTTTCCCAGACACAATGGCCGAAAGCCATGGGGGTCTTTAATTCCGATGACCTCGCCTTTGCTGGTCAACATAATGATGGAAAAGGCGCCCTCCAGCCGCGAAACTGTTTCGACCAATGCCTGCTCAAACCCGGATTTGAGGTTTTTGACAAAAAGATGCAGAAAAATTTCACTGTCCATGGTGGACTGAAAAATGGAGCCGGCGGCTTCGAGTTCATTCTTGAGTATGTGCGCATTGGTAAAATTGCCGTTGTGGGCCACCGCGTAGGATTTTTTGCGATGGTGGATCCGAAAGGGCTGGGCGTTGGTCAAAATGGAGCTGCCGGTTGTTGAATAGCGCACGTGCCCCACGGCGCTGCCGCCGTCCAGCCGCGACAGATGGTCCATGTCGAAGACATCTGATGCCAGTCCCATGCCCTTGTGTTCGGTTAGCTGCATGTCCTTGGCAACCGCGATCCCGGCGCTCTCCTGCCCCCGGTGCTGCAAGGCATAAAGGCCAAAATATGTCAACGCAGCGGCTTCGGGATGATTGTATATGCCAAAAATCCCGCAGGCTTCACGGGGTTTGTCATCGTCGAAACTTGAAATTTGAAACTTGACACTAGATTTTGTTGCAATCTTCATTTAGCTGGGTACTCCTGATAAACACATTCAAGTTTCACTATTATATTCCTGAATTGTTTTAACATCCATTTTTTCTTGGCGCAATTTTTCAATGGCCTTGAAAATCGCCATGCCACCGGCCGTTGTGGTTGCGTAAGGGATTTTATAGCGCAGGGCATTGCGCCGGATGTAGTAGCCGTCCCGCCGGGTTTCGCCACCGATGGAAGTATTGATAATCAGCTGGATCTCGGAATTTTTGATGGCATCAACCACATGCGGCCGACCGACGGATACTTTGTTAACGGCTTTATTGGGGATCCCGTGATCGACCAAAAATTGAGATGTTCCATGGGTGGCCATAATATCAAATCCGGCATCCCGATATTTGGCGGCCACAGGCAATACGGTCTTCTTATCAGCGTCGATCACGCTGATAAATACCGTGCCGCTGGTCGGTAAATTCTGACCCGCGCCCAGCTGAGCCTTGGCATAGGCCGACCCGAAGTTCGACCCGATCCCCATGACCTCCCCGGTGGATTTCATTTCCGGACCCAGTAAAATATCCACATCCGGAAAGCGATCGAAGGGCAGCACAGCCTCTTTAACCGACAGGTGCGCTGGAACGATTTCAGCGGTTAAACCCAGCTCTTCCAGCGAGCGACCCAGCATCACTTTGGTCGCCAGTTTGGCCAGGGGCACGCCGGTGGCCTTGCTGACAAAAGGGATCGTGCGGGATGCCCTGGGGTTGACTTCCAGCACATACAGCTGGCCGTCTTTCAGGGCGTACTGGACATTCATCAGGCCCACCACTTTTAGTTCGCTGGCCATGGCTTTGGTGGCCCGGGTGATCTGGTCGAGGAATTGCGGTTCAATATTGACCGGCGGCAGCACACAGGCCGAGTCACCCGAATGCACACCCGCTTCCTCGATATGCTCCATGATACCACCGATAATCGTGGTCTGCCCGTCGGAGATGGCATCTACATCAAATTCAAACGCATCCTCGACAAATTTATCAATCAGGACCGGGTAACCGGGTGAAGCTAAAAGCGCCAGACGCGTAAAATTTTCAAGCCCGGCCTGATCGTAGACAATTTTCATGGCCCGCCCGCCGAGCACATAAGAGGGCCGCACCACCACCGGATAACTGATGGTTTCTGCAACCTTCAGGGCATCCTCGACGTTTAACGCCGTACCGTTAGCCGGCTGCACCAGGCCGAGCTTGTTGAGCATTGCCTGAAACAGCTTGCGGTCTTCGGCACGATCGATGCTCTCGGGCTGCGTTCCCAGAATCGGGACCCCGGCGGCATGCAGCCCAACTGAAAGGTTCAGCGGCGTCTGGCCGCCAAATTGCACAATAACGCCCATCGGATTTTCGGTTTCCACGATGTGGAGCACATCTTCATGGGTCAGGGGTTCAAAATACAATTTGTCGGACGTGTCGTAATCCGTGCTGACGGTCTCGGGATTGCTGTTGACCATGATGCTTTCGACACCTTCTTCGCGCAGCGCAAAAGAAGCATGCACGCAACAGTAGTCAAATTCGATTCCCTGCCCGATGCGGTTGGGGCCGCCGCCGAGAATCATTACCTTTTTGCGATCCGATACCCGGGCCTCGTTTTCTAATTCATAGGTGGAGTAATAATAGGGGGTGGCCGCCTTGAATTCAGCTGCGCAGGTGTCCACCAGTTTGTAAACCGGTCTCAACCCCAGAGCTGCGCGCCTTTTTTTGATGTCTGATTCCGCAACGCCCGTTAAGTGTGCCAGCTGAACGTCTGAAAAGCCCCATTCCTTGGCCTGCTTAAGCAGCGCATCCGATAGTATTGCGTTCGCGATTTGAATTTGCTGCTCCAGGCCAACAATTTGTGCGATCTGATGAATAAACCACGGATCGATCCCGGTCATTCGATAAATCGTGCGCACCGGAATCCCCATTAAAAGGGCATAGCGCAGATAAAAAATGCGTTGTGAGTTGGGTGAGGTCAGTTTTTGCTGGATTTCAGATTGAGATGGCAGCCAGTTTTCAACGCCCGGGTCCCGGGCCGGGCCTTTGCCGTCCGCTCCCAGACCGTAGCGGCCGATTTCAAGGGAGCGTAATCCCTTTTGCAGGGCTTCTTTGAAGGTCCGGCCGATGGCCATGGTTTCGCCCACCGATTTCATTGAAGTGGTTAGAAAGTCCGGCGTTTCGGGAAATTTTTCAAATGTCCAGCGCGGCACTTTGACCACACAGTAATCCAGGGTCGGTTCAAAGGAGGCCAGGGTTTCACCGGTAATGTCGTTGGCGATTTCATCAAGAGTATAGCCCACTGCCAGCTTGGCGGCAATCTTGGCAATCGGAAAACCGGTGGCCTTGGATGCCAATGCGGAGCTGCGTGACACCCTGGGATTCATTTCAATAACCACCATCTCGCCATCTTTGGGATTCATGGCAAACTGCACATTTGATCCGCCGGTATCGACCCCGATTTCGCGCATGATGGCAATTGCCCCATTGCGCATCATCTGATATTCCTTGTCACTGAGGGTTTGAGCCGGGGCCACCGTGATGCTGTCGCCGGTGTGGATTCCCATCGGATCCACGTTCTCAATCGAACAGACAATGACCACATTGTCCTGCTTGTCGCGCATGACCTCCAGTTCATATTCCTTCCAGCCCATCACCGATTCTTCGAGCATGACCTGGCCGATCAGGCTGGCATCCAGACCGGCCCGGGAAAGCTGGTAAAGATCATCGGCATTGTAAGCCACGCCGCCGCCGGTGCCGCCGAGGGTGAAACTGGGGCGCACAATAATGGGAAATCCGATCCGGTCGGCAATTTGGCGAACCTCCCCCATGCTTTCGGCAATCCCGCTCTGCGGGATGCGCAATCCAATGTTGATCATGGCCTTGCGAAACAGATCGCGGTCTTCGGCTTTTTTTATGGCCGACGTGGAGGCACCGATCATTTCAACGCCGAATTTTTCCAGAATCCCTCTTTGGGCAACCTCGATAGCCGTGTTCAGGCCGGTCTGCCCGCCAAGGGTCGGCAGCAGGGCATCGGGTTTTTCCCGCTCAATGATCAGTGAGACCGCTTCGGGTGTAACCGGTTCGATATAGGTTCGATCAGCCGTTTCCGGGTCGGTCATGATGGTGGCCGGATTGGAGTTGACCAGGATGACTTCAAAGCCTTCCTCTTTGAGCGCCTTGCAGGCCTGGGTCCCGGAATAATCGAATTCACAGGCCTGGCTGATGATGATCGGGCCGGCACCGATGATTAAAATCCGGTGGATGTCCGTTCGTTTGGGCATTAAAAAATCGCTTGTTGAATTAGTTTAATTGGTTTTATTCGTTTGATTGGTTACGGTGCAACCAGAGAAAACGGTCCAACCAATTGAACCAATCAAACCAATTGAACGAATCAAACCTTATCGCATCAATTCCTTGAACTCATCGAAAAGATAACGTGCATCATGCGGACCTGGCGATGCTTCAGGATGGTATTGCACCGAAAAGATCGGGTATTTGCGGTGCCGAAAGCCTTCCAGGGTGTTGTCATTCAGGTTAATATGGGTGATTTCAACATCATTTTCCTCGAGTGATTCCGTATCCACTGCAAAACCATGGTTCTGGGAGGTAATTTCGACCTTTCCGGATCTGAAATTTTTGACCGGTTGATTAGCACCCCGATGGCCGAATTTCA
>JASFGH010000205.1:0-7050 GCA_050123865.1 Desulfobacterales bacterium
GCCCGGGTGGGTTTTGTCGAAAAGATACCAGCGCTGGACACCTTTTTTGCGCGGCGCTGGTATATCGATGATTTTTATCGCGTGTGTTTGAAATATATTGTTTATATGGGCCTTGCCAATCTGTGTAAGCAAAATGACGATCACGTCATCGACGGCAGTATTAACGGTCTGAGCAAGGCCACCATTGTCAGCGGGCGGGTTTTGTCCCGTCTGCATCTGGGAATGGTGCAATACCGACTGCTGGTAATTTTCATCGTGCTCGTACTGCTGGCATTGTATTTTATATTTTGATTTTTCGAATAATAAATGGGTTCTAAAAATCCGAAGCACGAAATGCGAAATCCGAAATTGACTAAATGGGTAACCACCGACGGTTAAATTGATATCGTAATTCATTTAAATTAAATCTAATTTAGAGAGCAATGCCGATGCAAATGACGTTTGCCGAATTTCCATATCTTTCATGCATTTTGCTGAGTTGCGTAATTAGCATATTGATGATGCTGTTTACGCCCGCGCGTCATTCACAGGCCATCAAATGGATGGCGGCGGTTTTTTCGGGAATCACGCTGGCACTTTCCCTATATTTATTTTTTGCCTATGACAAAAGCCAGGGTGGGCTTCAGTTTGTCGAAAAGGTCCTGTGGGTCGAGTCCCTGGGCATCACCTATTTCAATGCTGTCGATGGTTTCAATCTTCCCAATTTGCTGCTGACCGGTATCGTGTTTTTTACCGGCGTGCTGACGATGTGGGAAATGCAAACCCGCGTCAAAGAGTTTTACGTGCTGTATTTTGTCATGGTCAGCGGTGTGTTCGGGCTCTTTATGAGCATGGATTTGTTTTTCATTTTTGTCTGGTATGATGTGTCTTTGTTTCCGATGTATTTGCTGATCGCCGTCTGGGGGACGACCCGCAAAGAATATGCCGCCATGAAATTAACACTGTATCTACTGGCCGGAAGCGCCCTGATTTTACCGGCAATTGTATATCTTTTCGTCAAATCCGGTCTGAATACGTTTGATATCGTTTCGCTGATGCAGCCGGGAACCTTTAGCGCCGGCCAACAAAAATTTGCGTTTATACTGCTTTTCGTGGGTTTCGGCATTCTGGCCGCTGTGTGGCCCTTTCATACCTGGTCGCCGGTGGGCCATGTGGCAGCCCCACACGCGGTCAGCATGGTTCATGCCGGTGTCTTGATGAAGATCGGTGCATTCGGTGTGTTGCGGGTGGCTATTTTTCTATGCCCGGAAGGATGGCAATACTGGTCGACATTGATGGCGTCATTGGCCGCGGTGGGGATCGTGTATGGCGCCCTGGCCGGCTTGCGCCAGACCGATCTGAAATATGTGATCGGGTATTCCAGTGTCTCACACATGGGCATAGTCGGCCTGGGATTGTCAACCGTCAGCGTTGATGGCCTGAACGGCGCTATTTTTCAAATGTTTGCCCACGGGGTGATGACGGCTTTATTCTTTTCCTCGGTGGGCTATATTTACGATCGAACCCATACAAAAGCCATTGACGAGCTGGGCGGCCTCAGCCGAATTATGCCCGTGGCCTCGACCTATTTTATCGTTGCGGCCATGGCCAGTATGGGAATTCCCTGTCTGGCCAGTTTCTGGGGTGAGCTGGTGGTGTTTATCTCGGCTTTCAAGGTCTATCCATTTCGCGGCGTGATGGCCGTAGCAGCCCTGGTGGTCAGCGCCCTTTTCATGCTGAGGGTCGTGCAAAAAACATTTTACGGCCCGAAAAATACCCAATATGAGCAGTTGCCGGATGTACCTTTTCGCCTGGGGATACCGCGTATGATTCTGATTGTCGTTCTGGTGTTTTTCGGGCTTTTTCCGTCGCTGCTGTTTGATGTCATCGATACGGCTACAATTCCATTCATGAACGGGTTACCCTGATGAAGTGGATGATATTCAGTCCTGAAATCTATTATCTTCTGGTCAGCCTGTGGTTTCTGGCGCTGTCAATGCTGCGGCGCGTCAATTCAAGGCGTGATTATTTCAGCGCATTGTTGCTGGCAGCCGGCGGTGTGCTGGTTTGCCTGCTGGCAGTCCGATCGGAAGGCCTTCTTTTTTCCAACGCCTACCAGATTGATTTGTTTTCACAGGTTTTTAAGGTATTGCTGGCTTTGGGGTTGTTTCTGATTGTTTGCCTGTGCCCAAATGTCGGTGCAATCCGTGAAAAGCACCATCCGGATTTTTATTTGCTTCTGTTTGTCTGCACTCTGGCGATGCTCATGCTGGTCAGCAGCGTGCATCTGTTGGCGATGTACGTATCCCTTGAGCTTTCCAGTTATGCCCTCTACATTCTGGTGGCTTTGAGAAGGGATAAAGACCTGGGCATCGAAGCCGGCATCAAATATTTTCTGATCGGCATCACCGCATCGGCGGTGATGCTCTTTGGCCTGGCTTTACTTTATGCGGCGACCCAGGTGGCACATGTCAATGATATGATCCGGGTGATTCCCGCAGTGATCGACAAGCCGGTTGTCATCCTCGGACTGCTGTTGACGCTCAGCGGGTTCTTTTTCAAACTGGCGGTTTTCCCGTTTCATTTCTGGGCACCGGATGTTTACCAGGGCGCTGCCAACCAGGTGACGGCATATATCGCCACGGCTTCAAAGGTGGCTGCCATTGCCCTTCTCATCCGAATGGTTGCTGCTGCCGGTAGCGGCGCCGCCGGCAATTACCTGGCGCATGCTCTGGTAACGCTTGCGATCGTTTCGATGACGGTGGGCAACCTGGCCGCCATTGTCCAGCAAGACATCAAACGGTTGCTGGCATACTCTACGGTCGCCCATGCCGGTTACCTGTTAATCGGCATAGTAAGCATGAATCAAATCGGTTACGGTAGTGTTATGTTTTATGCCGGGGCTTTATTAATTATGAAGTTCAGCGCTTTTCTGGTGATCGTTAAAGTGGCCGATGATGGGCGTAATATACGGATTGAAGAACTGGCCGGGCTGCACCAGCGTTCTCCGCTCCTGGCAATGGCCCTGATGGTATCCATCTTCAGCCTGGCCGGTATTCCGCCAACCATTGGTTTCAGCGCCAAGCTTTTTGTTTTCGTGGCTGCCATGGAGCAGGGCTACTTTACGCTGGTGCTGATTGCCATGATTAATGTTTTGATCTCTCTTTATTACTACCTGCTGGTATTAAAAGCCGCCTATCTGCTCAAACCGGACACCGTCCAGCCCGATCTGCAGCTGTCCCCATCATTGAAGCTGCTCACCGGCGCACTGATTCTTGTGATGGTTGGACTCGGTATTTATCCAACCTTTCTGCTCGAGGTTGCCGACGCCGCGGTCCGCACACTCCTATGACAAGTCCCTTTCAATCTCAACCGTTAAACTGAATTATAGAGACAGAACTAAAAAATGAATAATTTAAAATCCTGAGGCGGCAGGTTGAAAGTGTCAGGCGTCGGTGTCAGGCCTCTCCGGCATGGGGATTTTAAGAAATTCAATGCCCTCTTCCTTGAGCATTTTTTCTTCTTCCTTGGTACTGACACCACGGATGTTGCGCGGCTCTTCGACACCGTAATGCATTTTTAATGCTTCTTTTGCAAAATCACATCCGACGTCGTCAAAATTTTTTTGAACAAAATCGACTATTTCTTTGCCAGTTTTTTTCAGGTGTTCTTCCTCGAGCGACACTTTTTTGGGGATCTGGGAGGATTTAATGGCAAAAGTGGATGGTATTCTGGACACACGGGTGCTGTTGCACACCGGACAGGCGACCAAGCCCTTTTTTTTCTGACTTTCATAGGCCTCGCTGTCTTCAAACCAGCCTTCAAACGCATGGCCGCCGATACATTGTAAATCATAAGCGATCATATCACAACATCACCGCTATTACCGGTTTAGCCGAACCGAATCGAAAAACCGGTGATATTTTATTTAGATTTCATCAGTAAACTGAAAAATAACACATTTGTCAATAAATTTAAAGGCCTTATGGGCAAATTTTACTAATTTCACAGAATGTTGTAAAATAAAGCTCAGGGCGCTGCCCGATGCCGGTAAATCCGATTTTGACAAGCTGCGAGCCAGTTTCACCGCTTACCGTGCCCCTGGCCATAATTTCGGGCCTGTGGTAAGATGGTTGTCGTAAAAAATGCTTGGCTATCGAAACGTTTTCTGACGCCCTCAATCCTTTTGTCAGCCGGTTTGATGAGTTCTCAAAATAAAATGATGCTGAAAGGGCCTGTTATGAATGATCATTTCAAACGAATCGGAGTATGCGGGGTGTTGCTGATACTGTGTTTGTTTGCCACGACGATACAGGCGGAAACCATGTATATTTCGGACATTTTGAAAATAACCTTACGATCCGGGCCAAGCACCGGAAATAAAATTCTGACAGTGCTCGAATCCGGGCAGATCGTTGAGGTTGTTAAATCAGGAGATGAGTGGACGCAGGTGAAAATGGCCGACGGCAAAGAGGGTTGGGTTCTGAGTCGATATTTAATTCCCAATGCAACCCATAATCTCAGGCTTAAGCGCCTGCAGGGCAAACATAAAAATCTGATGGCCCAGGCCGCTGCCCTCATCGAGGAAAACAACAGGCTGAAAACCGAAAACAAACAGTTCAGAACAGAGTTTGAAACCACCCAAAAACAGCTGCAAAAAACAAGTACCGAATTCGAGACCTTGCAATCAGAAGCCAGCGAATTTATCACCCTTAAAGCCGATTATGAGCGTGTGGCTTCACAGCTGGCCGAAAAAACCGAGAAGGCCCAACAGCTTGAAGAGCAGGTTACCAAAATGGAGATGAATTACACCATTAAATGGTTTCTGGCCGGTTCGGCTGTACTGATTGTGGGTTTTTTAATCGGTTTCGCCACCAAGCGTCAGCGCAGACGCCCGTCACTGGTTTAATCTAGAATTTGTTGTCATAGCGTCTTATTTTTTTTCAGGCTTCGTCAAGGCGGTGTTCAATTCCATGCAACGATCCGTTTATAAAAGGTCTCTCGATTGACAGCGTCGTGGAATAATATTATATTAGCAATTTAGGAGGCTTTGGTTCAGCAATCTTAAATACAACTCCACACGATAATATGCAGCAAGGCCTAAACCGCTTGCAATCCGTTAATCCGCATCCTCTCAATTCTTGGTATCGTTCGGGGCGGGAGGGGTTAACGGGTGCGCTAACCGAAGGTTGGGTTTAACAGCATTCATGCTATCCGATCAAGTATTCATCTTAATTGTTCTTCTTTTGCTTTCCGGATTTTTCTCCTCCGCTGAAACCGCTTTATTTTCCATCAGCAAGGCAAGAGCCATCCACCTTGCCAAACAAAAAGGGGCGACCAATCGGCTGATCAAAAAGATGAAAGACGACCCTCATCGTCTTCTGTCAACGATTCTGATCGGCAATAATTTTGTCAATGTCGGTGCCTCTGCCATCGCCACCGCCATTACCATTAATCTGGTTTCAAGTCACGCGGTAGGCATTGCCACCGGTGTTATGACATTTTTGATACTTATATTTGGTGAAATTTTTCCCAAGTCCATTGCCACCCGGAACAACATTTTAATAGCGCGATTCGTCATCTTTCCATTGTATTGGCTTTCCGTTTTATTGACGCCCGTGATTTTATTTTTGAATTTCATTCCCAAGTTGACCGGGAAAATCAACAAGAAGCCGATTGTTACCGAAGAAGAATTGATGACGTTTGTTGAAGTTGTCGAAGAAGAAGGCGGGATTGAGGAAGAAGAAAAAGAGTTAATCGAAAATATATTTGAGTTTGACGATACCAATGCGTCTGAAATTATGACCCCCAGAGCCGACATGTTTGTCATCGAAGGCAATGAACCCTTAAACCTGGAAGAAATCGTTCGATCCGGTTATACACGCATACCGGTCATCGACGGCAATATCGATCACATTGTGGGTATTTTGAACGTCAAAGATCTCCTCAAGCACCAGGCCTTTTCAGATGAAGCCGCCGACGTGCTTAAAATAATGCGCAAACCGTATTTTGTGCCTGAAAACAAAAAACTGGACAGTTTGCTCAAACAATTTAAACAGCGAAAACAGCACATGGCCATCATCGTGGATGAACACGGGGGCGTCTCCGGTTTGATTACCCTGGAAGATGCACTTGAAGAGATCGTCGGCGAGATTGTCGATGAGACCGATACATTCGAGCCGCATATTGTCAAGCTTAGAAAGGATGAATGGCGGGTGCTGGGCAAATCTGAAATCGATGAAGTGAACGAGAAGATTCCGATGCAGATTCCGGATTCAAAGGAGTATGACACATTTTCCGGATACGTATTGAATCAGATCGGACGCATTCCCCGCGAGAAAGAAGAAATTCCGTTGGGCAATTTTCTGGTCACGGTTAATGAGATGGACGGCAATCGCATCAGTGAATACATCGTACGCCAGACGGAACTTGAACCTCCCCAGGAAGCCTCAACCGCCTCATAGTTCAATCAGCCCTTATCCCTTTTTCTTTTTAGTGTTTTGTCCCATTTATCATTTACACCTGAAACCTGATCTGCCTCTGAAAGAACTTTTGATGTTGACACCTGGCTCCATAGTTTTTGTGGTAACTGGTGCTCCCTGTCAGGATGAAAAAAAGGCGCGTGCCTGTTCGGCTGTTTGCTCCGGGGCGTTAAAGGTGGTCATATCACCCAGCATCATCTCAAAGCCGGTATGATCGCTTCGAACCCAGGGAGCGTAATTTGAGCGCACCATGATGACGATTCGCAGTTCGAGCCGGCTGGAAGGCATCTCCACCGCCAAAATGCCCAGGTTGTAACCGTTGCGGCACAACCGGCGATAAAACCGCTGGACCTTCAGGATACCGCGGGCCAGGTCCTGCCAATCGGATTCGCTGACCTGCTGAAAAGAGGTTTTGTGCGGCAGAATGCCCCATATTTCGTAGAAGCCCTCGGGCGCAAACGCTGCCAGCCACTCCCATGCCCCGGTTGTTCCGATTCGACGGGAGCCATCCGCAATCTCATGCTCAAGATAACTGGCAAACAGATAGTTGCCGCTGTGGCGGAAAAAATCATTGGCACGATGCAGCAGC
>JASFGH010000206.1:0-7039 GCA_050123865.1 Desulfobacterales bacterium
AATGAAATCGATTCGGGTCACAGGCGCCCGTCAGCACAATCTGAAAAATCTGGATATCGACATCCCCCTGAACCGGATTACGGTGGTCACCGGCGTCAGCGGCTCCGGTAAATCATCACTGGCTTTTGATACGCTCTATGCCGAAGGCCAGCGCCGTTACGTGGAAACATTTTCACCCTATGCGCGCCAATTTATGGACCGCATGGATCGCCCACAGGTGAAAAAAATCGAAGGCATCCCGCCGGCCATTGCCATTGACCGCAAGGACCCGGTGCGAACCTCACGCTCGACGGTCGGCACCATGACCGAAATCACCGATTACGTCAAACTGCTGTATGCCCGTCTGGGAGAGCTTCATTGTCGATCGTGCGGCCGGCCGGTCAAACCCGAAACACCAGCGCACGTATGGGATTTTCTAAAAAGCCAGCCGCAAGGCGCCCAGATCGTGATCACCTATCCGTATCACCTGGAAGGATCTCCGATCACAGAAGTGCGCCGGTTTCTGATGCAAATGGGTTTCGACCGCCTTTACCTCGAGGGCTGTATCACCCATCTGGATGAATGGCAGCCGGCAGACCATCAGAAAGTTATTCCGGTACTGGCAGACCGCGTAATCCTGCGCGCCAGGGATCGGGAGCGCATCCTGGACTCCCTCGAACTGGCATACCGCTTTGGCGGCGGGCATTTGGATGTCTGGATGCCGCCCGACGGCCACAAGGCATTCAGCAACCAGCTGCAATGCGCCCGATGTGACATCGCCTACCATTCGCCGCTGCCGAACCTTTTCTCGTTCAACAGCCCGCTGGGGGCCTGCGATACCTGCCGGGGATTCGGCCGCACCATCGGCATTGACCTTGATCTGATTATTCCGGACAAGTCCCGCTCACTGGCCGACGGCGCCATAAAGCCCTTTGGTTCTAAAAAAGACGGGCGCATGGAATATGATGATCTGATGGATTTTTGCCGGCGTCGCAGGATTCCCACCCGGGTTCCGTTTAAGCGCTTAAAAGCGGCCGACAAAAAGGCCATCATCGATGGCACCTCTACCTATTACGGCGTAAAAGGCCTGTTTCGCTGGCTGGAGAGCCGAACCTATAAAATGCCGGTGCGGGTATTTCTGTCTCGTTACCGCAGTTATGATATCTGTCCGGACTGCAACGGCACGCGATTCAAGGACGAGACCCTGTTGTACCGGCTGGCCGGCCGCACCATCGACCGGGTCTATCAATCCAATGTAAAGCAGGCCCTTGATTTTTTTGATCGTCTGACGCTTCCGACCGGGGAGGAAGCCGGCCGGCTGGTGCGTGACGAGGTCCGCAACCGCCTGACCTATCTAAAGGATGTCGGGCTGGGGTATTTGACCCTTGACCGCCAATCCCGCACACTGTCCGGCGGCGAGGTCCAGCGGGTGGCCCTGGCCTCGGCCCTGGGATCCTCTCTGGTCAACACCCTGTACGTGCTGGATGAGCCCAGCATCGGCCTGCATCCACGCGACAATCACCGGCTGATTCGCATTTTAAAAGGGCTGCGCAATCTGTCCAATACGGTCGTGGTCGTCGAGCATGATCCCGAAATTATCCGCGAAAGCGATTTTCTGCTGGACCTGGGGCCCCGGGCCGGAGAAAAAGGCGGCCAGGTCATGTATTTCGGTCCCACCGCAAATGTCAATGGCTCGCTGACCGGCCAGTACCTCAAGGGCAAGCGCCGGATCGGTCTGGGCACCCAACAACGCAGCCCCCGGGAAAACCGCTGGATTACGATAAAAAAAGCAGCCGAAAACAATTTAAAAAACATCGATGTGCGCATTCCCCTGGGGCTTTTTATCTGCCTGACGGGCGTATCCGGATCCGGCAAGTCCACTTTGGCCGAAGAAATTCTTTACAAAGCCGCCAAACGCGCCATGGGGGACCCCCAGGACCGACCCGGCCGGCACCAGAAAATCACCGGAATGGGCCACATCGATGATGTGGTCCTGGTCGACCAGCGCGCCATCGGCCGCACCCCGAGGGCCAACGCCCTGACATACACCAAGGCCCTTGACCCCATCCGCAAACTGCTGGCCGCCACCGATGCGGCCCGCGCCAAACGTTTCGGGCCGGGCTTTTTTTCCTTTAACGTCGATGGCGGACGCTGTGAGACCTGCAAGGGCGATGGTTTCGAAAAAGTCGAGATGCAGTTTCTGTCGGATGTGTTTATCTCCTGCCCCGACTGCCGGGGCCGTCGGTTTAAGGAAGCGGTTCTGCAAATTACCTATCGGGGCAAGAATATCAACGATATTCTCAACCTGACGGTCAGCCAGGCTCTGGACTTTTTCGACGATCAACCCAAAATTCTGACAGCCCTGCGGCCGCTGGTCGATGTCGGCCTGAGCTATCTGCGCCTGGGACAGCCCATCAATACCCTGTCCGGCGGCGAAGCCCAGCGCCTGAAGCTGTCGCGCCATTTGACGTCCAACGGCAGGAAAACTGCCCATCGGTTGTTTATATTTGATGAGCCCACTACCGGCTTGCATTTTGACGACATCGGCAAGCTGCTGGCAGCCCTGCAGCGCCTGGTGGATGGCGGCAATACGGTTCTGGTCATCGAACACAACATGGATGTGGTCAAGACCGCCGACTGGGTCATCGATCTGGGGCCAGAGGGCGGGGATGACGGCGGTCACCTGGTGGCCAGCGGCGCACCCCGGGAAATTGCTCGCAACAGCGACTCGCACACCGGACGGTTTTTAAAAGCCTATCTGAATGGCAAGGGACGGCTGAAACGTTCCAAATCAGTCCGACCACCGGTGATTGCAGACCCCGTGACCGGATTTGGCGCCTCAGCGGCATCGGAGCATATTGCCTTAAAAGGCGCCCGGGAGCACAATTTAAAAAACATCAGCCTGACCTTACCCCAGAACGAGCTGGTGGTGCTCAGCGGGGTTTCGGGGTCGGGCAAATCCACCCTGGCTTTCGATATTTTGTTTGCCGAAGGGCAGCGTCGCTACCTGGAAAGCCTGGCGCCGTATGTCCGCCAGTACATGAAAATACTGGAACGTCCGGATGTTGACCTGGTCACCGGTCTGGCGCCGACGGTTGCCATCGAACAGCGCATCAGCCATTCCAGCCGCCGCTCGACGGTGGCGACCCTTACCGAAATCTATCATTTCCTCAGGCTGTTGTTCAGCAAATTGGGGCGCCAGCATTGCCCGGGTTGTGACCGGCAGTTGACGTCACAAAGCCAGGACGCCATCGTCAAACAACTGCGCAAACGCTATGCCTGCAAGCCCGCCACCGTTATGGCTACCCAGGTTTTCGGGCGTAAGGGCTTTCACAAGGACGTCCTGGCGCGGGCGCTAAAAAAAGGGTTTAAAAAGGCCCGCATCGATGGCCGTATGACCCTTCTCAAGGAAGACATGGCCCTGAGCCGCTATCATGAGCATACGATCGAGCTGGTGGCCGGGCAGCTACCGTCCCAAAACCTGGCGTCGCTGGTGGATCAGGCGCTTAAAATTGGCAGGGGTAGTCTCACTCTTTTGGACCGCCACGGTCACGAAGAAATTTTTAGCCTGTCCGGCACCTGCCCGACCTGTGGTATCAGTCTCGAGCCGCTCGACCCGCGGCTGTTTTCCTTTAACAGCAAACAGGGCGCCTGCCCGGATTGCGGTGGGCTGGGTGTGACCGGTATGGTGGAAATTGAGGATGATGAAGAACCCGTCGAAACCACGGTTTGTGCCGCATGCGCCGGCAGCCGCCTCAAGCCCCAGGCGCTGGCGGTCAAGGTTGGCGGCCATTCCGTCTACGACCTGGTGCAAAAACCGGCGCGGGACGCATTTGACGCCATCAAAAAATTAAAGTTCCCCAGGCCGCAACAGCCGATCGCCGAGCCGGTGGTCAGCGAAATCCTGACCCGACTGTCTTTGCTCAACCAGCTGGGCCTGTCATATCTGTCGCTGTCGCGCAGCGGCGACACCCTGTCCGGCGGCGAGGCCCAACGGGTTCGCCTGGCCGCGCAGCTGGGCTCCAATCTGACCGGAGTTTGCTATATTCTGGATGAGCCCACCATCGGCCTGCATGCCCGGGATAACGGCATCCTGATCGATGCCCTCAAGACCCTGCGGGATCGGGGCAACAGCATTCTGGTGGTCGAACATGATGAGGAAACCATTCGGGCGGCGGACACGATCATCGATCTGGGGCCCGGCGCCGGGCAGGATGGCGGCAAGGTGGTGGCCTCCGGCACATTGACCGATTTGAAAAAAGCCAAATCTTCAATTACCGGCGCGTTGATGGACGGCCATCCTAAAAAGATTTCTTCGCGACTCAGGCCCTATCGCACGGCCAAAAAATTAAAGGTCCTAGGCGCGCAAACCAACAACCTCAAAATAATCAGCACGAATTTGCCCCTGGGTCGCCTGATCTGCATCACCGGCGTTTCAGGGTCGGGCAAATCCTCTTTAGTTAAAGAAACGCTGTACAAGGGGTTGCGTAATCGCCTGCAAAAGAAAAAATACCCGGCCGGCAAATGCAAAGACATAAAAGGCTGGCAGCAGATTCAGCGGGTGTTGGAGGTGGATCATAGCCCCATCGGCCGCACACCGCGCTCGGTGCCGGCATCCTATGTCGGTTTTTTAGGCGATATTCGAAAATTGTTTTCCATGACACCGGCTGCCAGAACCCGGGGTTATAAACCCGGCCGCTTTTCTTTTAACGTGGCCGAGGGCCGCTGCGATGCCTGCAAGGGACAGGGGCGGCCCAAAGTGGAGATGAGTTTTCTGCCGGACGTCTACGTGCCCTGCGACGTCTGCCGCGGCAAGCGCTATAACAAGGAGACCCTGGCCGTCCTGTACAAGGGCAAGAATATGGCCGAGGTTCTGGAAATGACCTTTGCCGAGGCCGTTCGCTTCTTTTCAGCCGTAGTCCCCATTCGACGCGCCGTACAGTTTGTGTGTGATGTCGGCCTGGGCTATCTGTGCCTGGGGCAACCCAGCCCCACCCTGTCGGGCGGAGAGGCCCAGCGCATCAAGCTGGCCAAGCAGCTGGTGAAACGCACAAACGGGCATACCCTCTATATCCTGGACGAGCCGACCACCGGCTTGCATCTGGCCGACATTCAGCGCCTCACCATCGTTTTGCAGGCCTTGGTTGATGATGGCAACACCGTGGCCATTATTGAGCACAACATGGAGATCATCAAGGAAGCCGATTATATTATCGACCTGGGACCGGAAGGCGGCAATGGCGGCGGCCGGGTGGTAGCCGCCGGATCACCGCCGGAGCTTCTTAAATATGCTTCCAAATCGCATACGGCGAGGTGTTTTCAGCAATATCTCAGGGGTGGGTGAAGATGGTTTCAGGTGTCACGGCCTCTGGCTGCTGGTTGCTCACTTCTGGCCCCTGGCTTTCGGTCATCTTTTTTGAATATCAAAGATGGAACACGGAATTTCGATTGAAGAAGTTATCTTGTCCTTCAACATTCATTAGATTAAATCAGGATCTATTTTGGAAGGGGGTTAAGAATGATGAAGACCTTGAAGCTGGCGGTTGTCCAGTTTACACCTGAGTTTGAAGCGAAGCAAAGAAACTTTGCCCGCATGCAACAGCTGGTGGAAGATGTCACAGCCGATATCATTGTCTTTCCCGAGCTATGCACTACCGGATATTTTTTCCTATCCCGCCAGGAAATCGAACGGGTGGCTGAAAGCGCCAATGGTCAAAGCGGCGCTTTTTTTCGTGACATGGCGCAGAAAAAAAATGCCATTGTGGTGGCCGGGTTTGCCGAACGGCATCAAAAAAGCCTCTTTAATTCGTGTTGGGTCGTTGTTCCCGAGGCCAAAAAGCCGTCTGTTTATCGCAAAATCCATCTCTTTTACAAAGAAAACGATTGTTTTGATCACGGTGACACCGGCTTTTTTGTGGTGGCCGATAAAAAGCGGGATGTCCGCATCGGACCGATGGTATGCTATGATTGGCGCTTTCCCGAATCGGCCCGGGTGCTGACCCTGCTGGGTGCCGATGTGATTGTCTGCCCGGCTAATTTGATCACCGAAGCCTGGCAACAGGTGATGCCCGCCCGCGCCATCGAAAACAATGTTTACCTTGCGGTGGCCAACCGGGCCGGTATTGAAAAAAGAAAGGACGAGGAATTGAGATTCAAAGGTCGGTCCGTCATTTATGATTTTAACGGCCGAGTATTGGCACAGGCCGGAAGCAATGAAGACGCGGTTCTGGTGGCAGATATCGCTCCGGCCAAAACACGCGATAAATCCTTCAATCCCATCAATAATGTTTTAACCGACAGGCAGCCGCATCACTATAAACCGTTGACAAGATTGTAAAATCTAGTCTACCCTGCTATACTATAAAATTAGCGTTAAAACCTCATCTGATATCCGATGGCTATGTTACAATCCGCTTCAAAATGCTCGCGTACTATCTTGTACGCTCCGCTTTTGAAGCGAATTAAGCCTTGCCCTCGAATATCATCTAACCTTTTAAAACCAATTTTAAACATTAAAAATACCATATACTGGTGTAATTGGGCATTAAAATAAATGTAAGTTTCTCTACTGAATTGGAAGAATTATGGCGAAAAAATTTGAGGTCAAGCCGTCCGATTTAAGGCTGATTTGTGATCCGAAGATCTTTAAGTTCAAAAACACATCCGAGGTCAAACCCCTGGATACGGTGATCGGGCAGGAGCGCGCGGTGAAGGCCATTGATTTCGGCCTGAACATGGAAGATCCCGGTTACAATATTTTTGTGACCGGTTTGGCCAGCACCGGCAAATCGACGATTGTCAGAGATCTGGTCAACAAGCACGCCAAACGCTTACCCACCCCCAATGACCTGTGCCTGGTCAACAATTTCAAGGATGAATTTCGCCCCAAAGCCATCGCCGTGCCACCCGGAACCGCCATTCAATTCAGCAAAAAGATGAAACGGGCCATCGAGAGCTTAAAAAAAGATTTGCCAGAGGTATTTGAAGACGATGCGTATTTAAAAAAATTGTCTAAATTAAAGAATGGATTTGCGAAACAGCAGCATGCGCTCTTTGAGCA
>JASFGH010000207.1:0-7039 GCA_050123865.1 Desulfobacterales bacterium
CCCACATTGAAGACACCGATCCGCTTCTTGCTGAGCCATACTAGCCGAAAAGCCTCTTTCAATTTCACCGCATAGTGCCAGTTCTTTGCCGCTGCAAATGGGCATGATCTGGCGCTGGCTGGCCTGCACCTTTTCGACATGATACACATTTTGCAGGCTTGATTTCGGCGTGATCACATGCTCCGTCAGTTCAGGAGATAATCCGTGCATAATCTGATGAATTGAGGCAGCCGCCCGACGACCTGCACCGATCGCCTTAATGGCAGCGCTATAATCCGCCAGCACGTCACCTTCTGCAAACAGACCGATCTCGTCTTTAAAGGCGGGTTGTTTATAAGGTGGGGTACCTTCCCATTGCAAAGACACCTCTGTTGGTAATTCAACAGCATCGGTTTCTTGCGCTTCTTCAGGCTCCGGTCTTGGCCGGGTAAAAACCAGTTCGGGAAACCGGCCGGTGGCCAATATCAAGGTCTGAGCCGCTATGCTCGTTACTTCAGCGGTGTCGGCTTCAATATATTCAACCTGTCTGAGCTGGTCAGCTTCTCCGATCAGGCGATTAATCGCCGCATTGTAAATAATGTTAAGATCGGTCATGCCGCGTTTTTCCAACTCTGCGTCTGAAATGGGACTGTTTTGCCAACTCTCGCGGAACAAAACGGTGATGTTTGTTGCGCCTTTTTCCTTGCAAACTTTAGCGGCATCAAGTGCCAATTTTCCCCCACCGGCAATCACGACATCAGTAGTGGTCAATAGCGCCTCTGTCTGCTCGGTGCCAAATCGCATCAGATCAACCAGCATATAGGCGCCTGGAATCGGCGATTCAATAACATCTGTCGCCCCGCGCGCCAGACGGCTGTCCCAGCCGCCGGCAGCCAGAAAGATCGCGTCATAACCTTCTTGGATCAATGTTTTTAGGGAGAAATCGCGACCCAAAGCCTTTTGGGTTTCAACTTTAACGCCCATTTCAACAATGCCTTCAATATCCCAATCCAGTATTTCTTCGGGCAATCGATCTTTTGATATGGCGCTTCTGAGCAATCCCCCCGGTTTGGCGGTGGCTTCAAATACAGTTGCATCGTGTCCTAGTCGTGCTGTAAAAAACGCAACCGACAAGCCTTCCACTCCACCGCCGACAACCGCAATTTTGCGCCCGGTATCGGGCGCCTTGTAAGGCAGGATTCGCTTGCCGCTTTCCTTTTCATAATCAGCGGCATAGCGTTTTAGAAAATTGATGGCCACCGGCTCATCAATATAATTTCGCCGGCACTCCAGTTCACAGGGTCGCGGACAAATTCGGCCAATCACCGCTGGAAAAGGATTGCGTTCCTTGATGACCTGAACGGCGCGGTGATTATTGCCAATTGAAATTTGATGAATGTATTCCCGAATATTAATGCCGGCCGGGCATCCCCGCTGGCAGGGCGTCGTGCATTCATCGGTTGTATATTCCCGGATAATCCTTCGCGTAATTGATGAGAGGTTAATAATGTGTTTGGGACACACCCGTTCGCAGGTTCCGCAGCCCGTGCATCTTTGTTCGTTAACGATGGGCAGGCCTTTGGAGCCCATACGGATGGCATCAAAAGGACAGGCCTTGGCGCACGTCCCCAAGCCAAGACAGCCGATGGTACATACTTTCATGCCGCCGCCGAGCAATGCCACGGCCCGACAATCATCAAGACCGTTATACACATATTTGGTATCCGCATCCTCAACCCCAAAATAACAGCCCGGTAGAGCGATATCCGGTTCAACGGCTTCGATCTTAACGCCCATAATCGCGGCAATGGCTTCGGCCACTTCCGCACCGGCGGCCACACATGAGTTAGGGGCCGCTGTACCGGCAACGATGGCCTCTGCGTTCGCGCTGCAACCCGGCAGCCCGCAACCGCCTCAGTTGGCACCGGGTAATTCTTCTTCGATCGACAGAATCTTGGGATCAACATAAACATAGAAAACCTTGGATGCGACGGCTAAAATGACACTAATGGCCAATCCCATACCGCCCATTAAAATGATTGCATCAACCATTAAAACACCTCAGATCAACTTGGAAATAATTGGTTTTTGAGCCGATTGTACAAAGTTTTATGAATCACGAAAACACGAAATTTAAGAAAGCACGAAATGTTTATTTTTTCGTGTTTTTAATCTTTCGTGCTTTCGCGGTAGAAATTTTCATTAAGTCATAGTTTATCAATGTTCATTTTTCTAATCGATAGCATCGAATTTACACTTCTCAAAACAGGTCATGCATTTGATGCATTTTTCGTTATCGATGACTGCAACTTCTTTCTTTTTCCAGGTAATGGCTTCTACTGGGCAGGCTCGAAAGCACATGCCGCATTTGGTGCAAAGTTCCGGTTGTACCTCAAATTTCAACAGCGCCACACAACGTTTGGCCGGACATCGCTTTTCTACTACATGGGCCTCGTATTCATCCTTAAAATATCGCAACGTTGAAAGAACCGGATTGGGTCCCGTCTGGCCCAAACCGCAAAGCGCCGCTTCTTTGATCGTATCGGAGAGTTCTTCCATGATTATAATATCTTCAGGGGCCCCGTGGCCTTCACAAATTTTTTCAAGGAGTTGTAGCAGGCGCCGGGTCCCTTCACGACACGGTGTGCATTTGCCGCAGGATTCATCCTGCACGAAATCCATGAAAAAGCGCGCCATGTCGACCATACAGGTATTTTCGTCCATCACAATCGCGCCGCCCGAGCCCATGATGGCACCGACCTTGGCAATTTCCTCATAGTCAATGGGGATATCCAGATATTGCTCGGGCACGCACCCACCGGAGGGACCACCCAGCTGGACAGCTTTAAATTTCTTCTTGTTGGGCACCCCGCCGCCGATATCATAAATCATTGTTCTGAGCGTTGTGCCCATGGGCACTTCAACCAGACCGATGTTGTTGACATCGCCGGAAAGTGCAAACACCTTGGTCCCTTTGCTGCTTTCCGTGCCGATACTGGCATACCAATCCCCGCCGTTAAGGATGATCTGCGCGATGTTGGCCAGGGTTTCAACGTTGTTTAATATAGTGGGCTTTTCCCATAAGCCTTTTAGCGCCGGAAACGGCGGGCGGGGTCGCGGCATCCCGCGTTTGCCTTCAATTGAGCGCATCAGAGCGGTCTCTTCGCCGCAGACGAAGGCGCCGGCACCCTGGTAGATGTCGATGTCGAAGTCGAAACCGGATCCCAGGATATCAGTGCCCAGCAATCCGTATTCCCTGGCCTGCTCGATGGCGATAGCCAGCCGCCGGATGGCCAATGGATATTCGGTACGCGCGTAGATATACCCTTGATGCGCATTGATCGCCCGGGCTGCAATCAGCATGCCTTCCAGCACGGCATGCGGATCGGATTCCAGTATGCTGCGATCCATGAATGCCCCCGGGTCGCCTTCGTCAGCATTGCACAGCACATATTTGACCTCGCCATCGCTTTTGCTGGCAAACTCCCATTTGAGCCCGGTGGGGAAACCGGCTCCGCCGCGGCCCCTTAGACCCGATTTCTTTACCTCGCCAATGATTTCATCCGGCTGCATCTCCTGTAGAGCTTTGGCGGCGCCAAAATAGCCGTCGCAAGCAATGTACTCGTCGATGACCTCCGGATCAATGGCGCCTTTGTTGCGCATCGCCCAAAACATCTGATGCTCAAAAAAAGGGATTTCCTTCATGCTGGGAATGGTTTCTTTTGATGCGGGTTCCACATAAAACAGCTTTTTGACCGGTCGGCCTTTGAGAAAATGCTCTTCAACCAGATGCGGAACATCTTTAACCTTCAGCTTTTGGTAGAAAATGCCTTCAGGCTGCACCAGCATAACCGGCCCGACCGCGCAAAAACCATTGCAACCTGTCTCAATAATCTTAATTTCGTCCGCAAGCCCCTGGCGTTCCAGCTCTTTTTGAAGTGCTTCCTGGAGAGCACCACTCTCATACGCATGGCAGCCTGTTCCGCCACATAGCATCAACTGAGATCTGACTTTATTCATGCTGGACTCCCGCATGTGACCATTGAGTTTTTAAGATTGATTATTGAATATTCAATATTCAATTTTTCCTTCTTACCACGACCCATCCAACCCCCGCAGTCCATTGACGTATAACCGGCCGCTGGCAACAAACAGGGAGTATTTTGTCAACATACAGGGCAATTCATAGAATTTTGCCAGTTCGATGACGGGAGTATCAGGTCTTTTGCCTCGAACAAACACCACTGCCGCCACATCGGCAACTTTGGCCGTTCGCAAAACCTGCTCGGTCGTCAGGCCGGTAAGCAATACTGCATCTTTGGCAACCGCCGACAACACATCCGCCATCAGATCAGCGCCGCCAGCGCCCACGACGTTGCGGTCAAACTGATCCTGTCCGGTTAAAGCAGTGGCATCCAAAATATTTTGAATTTCAGAGAGTTTCATCCGCTCTAGATTGAGGCTACTCGTATTTTTCTAAAACTTCGATGACTTTATCGGCCTTGACAGCACCGTAGGTATCCTTGTCGACCACGACCACCGGTGCCAGACCGCATGCCCCCAGACACCGGACAGCCTCCAGCGTAAAACGACGGTCTTCTGTGGTGCCACCTTCGTTAATATGGTATTCATTGCCGATACGGCTGATCACTTCCTTAATCCCTTTCACATAACAGGCGGTACCCATGCAGGCCTTTATCTGGTGCCTTCCCTTGGGGGCCATGGAAAATAATGAATAAAATGACGCAACGCCGAAAACTTCACTGCGTGACAGGTTGAGACCGTCGCTGATGTAATCAATTAACTCAACCGGGAGCCACCCGACGACATCCTGGCATTCCCGCAAAACCCCGATAATAGAACCCGGAATATTGCGGTTAGCCGCGATGATTTCATCAATTTTAAGCCACATTTCATCTAAAATATCAGGATGTTCGGGACGGGTGTCAGGTGCCATGTCCAGGTCTCCCTCGTTTGCTCGTGTTTACAACAGAACCGATTGAGCCAAATCGTTAACAATCATATGGGTTGGTCACCCATTGCGCATACAAGCGGGGCAGGATTAAGCGATCTCCCTGAATCTTGCACGAGTTGGTTTGATGCGATATTCAGGGATTAAGGGAGTTTGTATGTCATAATGTCATCGAAAAGTCAATGAGAACGTATTGATTATGGCCACCATATCTGTTGGCTTGACGGCGCCAATTTGCTGAACTAAAATGGCTTTTTCCAAATCTCATCACAAACCATTAACGTCCTGAACCTGTGAGGAAAGCAATGAACAATCTATCGCAGCGCTTGGCGGAAACGACTGCTTTTATCAAAAGCAAAACCAATATCATGGCGCATATCGGCTACTTAACCGGCACCGGTCTGGGTGAAAGCGCCGAATCAATGACGATCGACACTGGCATCGAATATCGGAACATCCCCCATTTTCCGATCTCAACGGTTCAAACACATAAAGGCCGTTTGCTCACCGGCCGGCTGAACGATTGCCCGTTTATCGTCATGCAAGGCCGCTTTCATCTCTATGAAGGCTATAGTCCCATGGAGGTCACCTACCCTATCCGGTTGATGCAAAAACTGGGAGTCAAAATCCTTATCCTTTCAAATGCCGCCGGCGGCTTGAATCCCTCTTTTAACCCCGGCGATATCATGCTGATCAGCGACCATATCAATCTCACCCTCACAAACCCGCTCATCGGTCCCAATGATGAAAGCCTGGGCCTTCGTTTTCCGGATATGTCCGGCGCTTATAACCCGGAACTCATTTCCGCTGCCGAAGACGCCGCCCGGGCCGCCGGATTAAAATTACAAAAAGGAGTTTATGTCGGCCTCAGAGGGCCTGCACTTGAAACGCCGGCGGAAGTCGCATTCTTACAAACCATCGGTGCGGAAGCCGTCGGCTTCTCAACGGTACAGGAGGTTATCGCAGCCGTCCACGGTGGCCTGCGGGTAATGGGGATGTCCATCATTACCAATGTTCATAATCCTGCCGATCCGGTTCCCGCCAGCGTTGAGAAGATCATTGCCGTGGCCCAAAAGGCCACACCGTCGCTGGAAGCCATTCTAAAAGGAGTAGCCAGGAAAATCTATGAAACCGAAATCCGCTGATATTCTGATTTTAAACGGAACCATCCTCACAATGGATAACAAAGAGACCATTTTGAACGATGGCGGGCTGGCGATTGCCAAAGATCGCATTACCGGAATCGGGCCGGCTGCAGAATTTTCGGAGTGGCGGGCTTCGCAAATTATTGATGCTGGCGGCGGAATCATTATGCCGGGCCTGATCAATACCCACACTCACGCTGCTATGACCTGCTTTAGAGGGCTGGCAGACGACCTTCAATTGATGTCCTGGCTCAACGATCATATTTTTCCGGCTGAAGCCAAACTGGATGAGCAAAAGGTCTACAGCGGCACCCTGCTGGCCTGTGCAGAGATGATTATGTCGGGCACCACCTGTTTTTGCGATATGTACCTATTTGAGGATGCCGTCGCCCGTGCCGCCGACGATGCCGGTATGCGGGCGGTGGTCGGAGAAGTTCTGTATGATTTTGACTCGCCTAATTATGGGCCCATCGCGCAAGGATTCGAATATACCCGCAAACTGATCGATAAATGGCAAAAACACCCGCGGGTGAACATTGCAGTGGAACCGCATTCCACTTATTTGTGCGCACCTGAGCTGCTGCAGGAAGCATTTGACTTGGCTCAGGATTTCAAGCTACCGCTGGTGATCCATCTTGCTGAATCCAAAAGTGAAGTAGCGCAGATTAAAGAACGTTTCGATCGGACTCCGGTGGAGCACCTGGCTGAACTCGGACTTCTGGCCCCGAATGTGGTGGCCTGCCATTGTGTCGAATCGACGGAAAATGATATCGCCTTGCTGAAACGCTATGATGTCAAAGTCGCGCACAATGCGGAAAGCAACATGAAACTGGCATCCGGCGTGGCACCGATTCCCAGATTGTTAGATGAGGGCATTTGCGTTGGATTGGGAACAGATGGTTGCGCCAGTAACAACAATCTGGATCTGTTTCTAGAAATGGAC
>JASFGH010000208.1:0-7034 GCA_050123865.1 Desulfobacterales bacterium
GGCCGAGCAAGCCGACCACATCGCCGCTTCCGATATTCAAGCTGACCGAATTGACAACCTGGCGTCCGCCATATTTTTTTACCAGATTTTGAAGATACAGTGTTGTCATTGTATTCGATTTGATGCAAGCGCTGCAAGCAGCCGCGCCGCCACTAAAGCGGGGTTTCAAAACGCTGCCCCCGGCGCTGGATCAATTCAACTATCTCATTTTAGATGAGTTGCACGAAAATTGCAAGTATAACAAATAGACGTATAAGATCGAATATCTGATCTATTTGTTTACGATTAATCAGTGTGAAAGATGGCTCTGACTCTATCCTGCCCCAAACCCTCAACAGTCAGGGTCCCATCGGAACGCTGCAGGGTGAATTTCGAACCGGTAATCAAATCACCGTCGCGGCTCACACGGGATGGTTTTCCGGTAAGGACAAAAATATCAAATTTTATTGTATATTCAGCCGAATCCCCTTCAGCAACGATATTATTATATACAATTCTGACACGTCCGCGGGCAATGATTTTGCGGATGGCATCCGTTTTGGGAGAATTGCCTTTATTATTTACAGCAGACCGATCATAAACAATTATTAAGCGGTTTGCGGTTATCACCGTCCCTGATTGTTGTGCCTTGACATTTCCCAAAAATTCGACTTCCGCAGCATTAATTTCAGCAATCAGCTTATCAGCCGTAATCCGAATGGTTTTGGTGCTAGAAATGTTAACGCGATGATCGGTGGGCTCGCCTGCTGCTGCAATTTGAAATGTCAAACCGACCGCGGCCACAATGAACATTGTCTTTAAACTGCAATTCAAGAGGCAACGATGGCCGAATTTAGAGGTTAAGATCTTCATCAATAGTGGTTGCAACCCCGCCTTCCAGCGTAAGTCTTTTGGCGTCAAGGTCAAAAGATAACGACTCGGCCGCCAGTTCGGCCGATGCGCTGGAAATCCTTACCGGGGCTTTCGAATACAGTACGCGTTGATCGTGGAGGTAGCTCAAATTTTCGGTCAACATCCTGTATTCGTTGTTTTTCAGGATAACATTGCCGGAAACCTCAATATTGCTCGTGTCGGTATTGAGTGTGCCCTGATCGGCTTTCAGAATTATCTCGCTCTTATCCTTGAGAAAAAAGGTAACCTTTACGTCCTTTAATAACAATTGCCTAGTCTTATCCAGGTAATGTCCCGAGCTGGCCTCGAGGCTCCATTCCTTTTTTCCATCTCGCGTAGCTGTTTGCTGTATTTTATTCACCGACAGCGTGGCATCCGGTTCTTCCGATTCCACTACCTGTTCTGCAACGTCTACGTCCGATCGAAATTGAATATAAATTGCGATAACGGTGCCCAGGGCGATCACGATGGTGGCCAGCAATATAAATTTGAGTTTTCTGGGCTTTTTATAAACTGTTGTCATAATGGATTGATGAAACCATCGGGTGCCTTTGCAACACGAACCGGGCAGCAAATGGTCCCGACACCTTAACGGTTTGAGAATACCCGTATTTTAAATGATGGGGCAAAAATTTAGCCTGTGCGTTGCCAAAAGTCAAGAAACGAAAAGAGGCCTTGATTCTGTAACTTCGAACTGTTATTAATTTTAGTTCATTTATTGCACCTGAATGGAGTGTAACCAGTTGAAAGAAAAAACGAAACGTAAGAAAAGCGGAATATTGATAATAGCCGGCATCATCATATTGGTGCCCGTTTTTTGGTTTTTGTTGATTCGCTTCGAGGGCCAAAATCCCGAAGTTGGTTTTGAGCTTGCATCACCTTACTTAGGAAAGTCACAGAAATTTTCCATCTCTGTGGCCGACCCTCAAAGTGGCCTGAGAAAAGTTTGGGTTGCCATGGTCAAAGACGGTCAAGAGGTAGTCCTGGTTGACACCGTCTTCCCTTCGGCCGGATTTTTCAGCGGTGGTAAGACCAAAGCCCAAACCCTGGAAATCCCATTTGAGCCTGCATCCCATCAATTATCGGATGGTGAAGCCATTCTGCGCCTGGCTGTCTGGGACTATTCATGGCGGGGCTGGTGGAAGGGAAACCGGGTCTATGTAGAGAAGACCTTGATCATCGACACGCTGCCCCCGGAAATCGAAGTGATCAGCACCGTGCACAATTTGACCCAGGGCGGTTCCGGGCTTGTGATTTTCCGTACTTCCCAGGATACCCATCGAAGCGGGGTTCAGGTGGGCGACAATTTTTTCCCTGCACATGCCGGTTATTTTCAAGATGCCGGCATTCAGGTGGCTTACATTGGATTGGGCTACCAGCAGGGGCCCGAAACCCGTATTTATGTCAGGGCCTATGATCAGGCCGGCAATAGCGCGGAGGCCGGGGTCAACAATTACATTCGTAAAAAGGTTTTTAAAAATGACAACATCCGCATTTCGGACCGGTTTTTAAACCGTAAGATGCCCGAATTTAAAGCCGCAGCCGGCGTGCCGCCGACCGGCTCGTTGATTGAAAAATTTATTAAAATCAATCGCGATTTGCGGCGGGCAAATTATCAACAGCTTACAGAGCTGGTTCAAACGACAGCGGCCAACAAATACTGGCAAGGGGCGTTTAAGCGATTGATTGGATCGGCGAATCAGGCAGGTTTTGCCGACCATCGTGTCTACGAATACAAGGGTGATATTATTGACCGGCAGGTTCACCTGGGCATAGACCTGGCTTCGACCCAGCATGCACCCGTTCCGGCGGCCAACAGCGGCGTCGTCAAATTTAGCGGAGACCTGGGAATTTATGGTAAAACGGTGCTCATCGATCACGGATTCGGGCTGTTCAGCATGTACGCTCACCTGAATGCCAGCGACGTAACCAAAGGACAGCAGGTGGCAAAAGGTGATATAATTGGCCGCACGGGTAGTACCGGGCTTGCGGGCGGCGATCATCTGCACTTCAGCATGCTGGTGCACAATACATTTGTTAATCCGATCGAATGGTGGGATGCTTCCTGGATACGAAATAATATAACCGCCAAAATCGAAGCGGTACCGTCTGCCCCAAAGCGTGACTAAAGAAGCCGAACGAACCCATGAAGCGATACGGAAATCTCAGGGCATCGGGGAATTTTCTATTGAAAATTTAATATTGATTCATTTGAAGATAGGCCAATATATTTACAACGAGGCGACCAACACCCAATTTATTATGGTTGAAACATTTCGCGCCTTTGTTGCCATTGATCTGCCTGAAAGCATTCGGGCCTCTATCGGAGCAGCCCAGGAGGCCCTAAAGTCTTATGGTTTCCGTGTCAAATGGGTAAGGCCGGAAAGCATTCACCTGACGCTTAAATTCTTGGGCAACATCGATGCAAACCGGACCGATGCCATTGTGAATGCCATGACGCTGGCTGCCAGAGGCCGTGCCGCCCTGCACCTGAATGCCAGCGGAATAGGAGTATTTCCGAATGCCCGGCGGCCGCGCGTCATCTGGGTCGGCCTTGGCGGACAAGTGGACCACCTAAAAAGCTTGCAGCAGACGCTTGACGTGCACCTGGCGGATTTGGGATTTCCCGCGGAAAGACGCCCGTTTAAAGGCCATTTGACGCTGGGCCGTGTAAAAGGAAAAATTGCTGCCGATCGCATGCAGGCAGCGCTCGATAAATTTAATGCATTTGAATCCAAAGGGTTCGCGGCCAACCGGGTCATCCTGTTTAAAAGCGAGCTGCACCCGACCGGAGCGGTTTATACCCAGGTCGCTCAAGCTAATTTGGATTGAATATTCAATATTCAATTTACTGTCGTTAGCAATTTATATCCAGCTAGGAGGAGGGCTTTATGACGATTTCACCCGATAAAGAAAAAGCATTGGAAACGGCGATGTCCCAGGTGGAACGCCAATTCGGCAAGGGATCCATTATGAAACTGGGAAGCCGTCCAGTTGTCGAAGTGCCGGTTATTTCCACCGGTTCGCTGGCCCTGGATAAAGCACTGGGAATCGGGGGTTTGCCCCGGGGCAGAGTGATTGAAATATACGGTCCGGAAGCGTCCGGTAAAACCACTTTGGCCCTGCATGCGGTGGCTGAAGCGCAGAAAAAGGATGGTATTGCGGCGTTTATCGACGCCGAGCATGCCCTTGACACGGTATATGCCAAGAAACTCGGTGTTAATTGTGATGACCTGCTTGTGGCCCAGCCGGATACCGGCGAGCAGGCGCTTGAAATTGCGGACATGCTGGTCAGAAGCGGCGCCATTGATATTGTTGTGATTGACTCTGTGGCAGCGCTGGTGCCACGCGCCGAAATTGAGGGCGAAATGGGAGACTCCCATATGGGGCTGCAAGCCCGCTTGATGTCCCAGGCGATGCGGAAGTTAACCGGCACGATCAGCAAAACCATGACATCCATTATTTTCATCAACCAGATTCGGATGAAAATTGGCGTGATGTTCGGCAACCCGGAGACCACCACCGGCGGCAATGCCCTTAAATTTTATTCTTCTGTCAGACTGGACATCCGGCGCATCGGCGCCATAAAAGACGGACAGGAGGTTATCGGAAACCGCACCCGGGTTCGGGTCGTTAAAAACAAGATGGCACCGCCGTTTACCGACGCTGAATTTGACATTGTCTATGGAGAAGGCATTTCAAAATACGGTGATTTAATTGATGTGGGTGTTGAAAGCGGCATTATCGAAAAAAGCGGTTCTTGGTATTCGCACGCGGGTGAGCGCATCGGACAGGGACGGGAAAACGTTAAACGGTTTTTAAAGGAAAATCCCGATCTTTTTGCGTCCACGTATGCTAAAGCCAGAGAGACACTGGGGCTTTCGGATGCTGAAGCCACCGACGCCAAAGAAGACGAAACTGAGCCAGCCCAATAAGCAAAAGCCTAACTTGGAGATATGCATGACAGGGAACGAAATACGCGACCAATTTTTGCGATATTTTGAAAAACACGGTCATCGAATTGTTCGCAGCTCATCATTAGTCCCCCAGGATGACCCGACCTTGCTGTTTATCAATGCCGGTATGGTGCAATTTAAACGTGTCTTTCTGGGTGAAGACAAAAGAGATTATGTCCGGGCAACCACTTCTCAGAAATGCGTTCGCGCCGGGGGCAAGCATAATGATCTGGAAAATGTGGGCTATACCGCCCGCCACCACACCTTCTTTGAAATGCTGGGCAATTTTTCTTTTGGCGATTACTTTAAGGAAGGGGCCATTGAATTTGCCTGGGATTTGCTCACCAACGGTTATGGGCTGCCGGAAGACAAGCTCTATGGCTCCATTTACCTGGATGATGACGAAGCCTATGATTTGTGGCACAAAAACATCGGCCTGCCCGATGGACGCATCGCCAGATTCGGAGAAGAGGACAATTTTTGGTCCATGGGCGATACCGGCCCCTGCGGTCCATGTTCTGAGATCTTGCTGGACCGCGGTGAACAATACGGATGCGACCGACCGGATTGTGCGGTGGGCTGTGAGTGCGATCGCTATTTAGAAATCTGGAATCTGGTCTTCATGCAATTTAATCGGGATGCATCCGGCAAAATGACGCCGCTGCCGAAACCCAGCATTGATACCGGCATGGGGCTCGAGCGCATCATTTCGGTCATTCAGGATGTGCCCACCAATTTTGACACAGACCTCATCCGGCCCATCATCGCTGAGGCCGAGCGTCTGTCGGAAAAGCGATTCGGCGAATCCCGCGAAACAGATGTGGCCATGAAGGTCATCGCGGACCACAGCCGAGCGGCAGCTTTCCTTATCGGCGACGGTATTATGCCGGCCAATGAGGGGCGGGGATACGTGCTGCGCCGTATTTTACGACGGGCCATTCGTTACGGTCGCAACATCGGCCTCAAGCGGCCGTTTCTGCATAAAACCGCCAGTGTGGTGTTTGATATAATGAAGCCGGCTTATCCGGAGCTGGCCGAAGCTGCGGCCTTTATCACCAATATTATTGAAAATGAAGAGATTCGATTTCTGGAAACCCTTGACACCGGCCTGAGGCTGTTAAATGACTCGCTTTCTGAGATCAAGGTCAGGGGCGAATCCCGGGTGCCCGGTGATGTCATCTTCAAACTCTATGATACATATGGCTTCCCGGTCGATATCGTGCGCGATGTGGTCCGGGATGAAAATATGAGCCTTGATATGGATGGATTTGAGCATTTCATGGATGAGCAGCGCTCCCGCTCCCGCTCGATTGCAACCTTTGCCACCCTGGGCGAGGCATACAAGAACCTGTCGGCCCAGGGATTTAAACCCGAATTTCACGGCTACGATACGATCGCCACCGAATCAAAAGTCATGCTACTGGTGAAAGACGGCAAAGATATTGTTGAAGCGACTGTCGGCCAGGAAATTGAACTGGTCAGCGAGGAAACACCCTTCTACGCAGAAGCCGGGGGCCAGGTTGGCGATAGCGGCAAAATTGCCGCTAAGAATTTTGAAATGACCGTGGCCGATACGATCAAGGATCCTGCCGGAATTGTGATCCACAGAGGCAAGGTCAAGTATGGTAAAATAAAAAAGGGCCAGGAGATATTACTTCAAGTAGATGGGGCCAAACGCGCGGCCACTGCCCTGAATCACACCGCGACACACATTCTGCATGCCGTTTTGCGCGAGGTGCTCGGCGAGCATGTCAAACAGGCCGGTTCGCTGGTTGCACCGGATCGCCTGCGTTTTGATTTCACGCATTTTTCTTCTGTAGATCGTGATACGCTGATTGATATCGAGAACCGGGTAAATCGCCGGATCCGGGAGAACGTACCCACCCATACCGAGGAAATGGAGGCTGAGGCGGCCTTTAAATCAGGTGCCACCGCTCTTTTTGAAGAAAAATACGGCGACCGCGTGCGGGTGGTTTCGCTGTCTGATTTCAGCAAGGAATTGTGCGGTGGTACGCATACCGCCAAAACCGGGGATATCGGCCTTTTTAAAATCACTAGTGAATCCAGTATTGCCTCCGGGGTGCGGCGCATCGAAGCACTGACCGGTGACGACGCGCTTCACTACGTCCAGAAGACCGCCAGCCTGCTTGAAGATGCCGCGCATCTGGTCAAAGAAAATCCGGAGGC
>JASFGH010000209.1:0-7017 GCA_050123865.1 Desulfobacterales bacterium
TAAGTCTTTGACACTCAGTGTGGAAGGGGCAATGGGTCTTTCTGGTTCCATAACAAAACCTCCTGACGCCCCGGACCGACAAAAGCCGTGTCTAGATGCATCGGTTGAAAATCTTTGCTCTTATCCCGATTCGGGATGGCCGCATCCAGGCCGCACAGTTCTGAAGAAAATGCATAGACCCCGGGTTTACCGCCAACCACGCCCGGCCGGAGTTTTTTACGATCCTGCACCATAAACACACTATGGTCCGGCAGACAGCCGATGACGCAGTTGGGCCCATCGATGATCAACGGGCGGCAGGTTTGCTTCAGATTTTTTAAAAAATGTCGATTCGGATGATTCTGCAAATCTTCATCCTGTAGCGGCGTGATAACGTGTTTATAGGCCTCGATACTGAGCCCGAGTTTGGTGACCGCATAATGCAGGATGTGGGTGAATACCTCTGAATCGGATTGATAGCCGGTATAACCATCAAACCCCCGGGACTCCAAAAATGATCGAATCGGTACAAAGGCGGTATTTTCGCCATTGGTCATGGTTGCATAGCCCTGGATGAAAAACGGGTGACAGGCATACAGCGTAATGGCATAATTGGTGTTTTGCCGCCCCTGAGCCATTATTACCCTGGCATTCAACTCTTTGCGATCCAGATTCAGGTGCTCGGCCACCAGCATGGGGTCTCCGATTTCCTTGATCATAATGACATCTGGCCAGAAGGAAAAAACGATCATGTCCTTTTTCTCTTCCCCCATCGCTCTGAGCTGAAGCCTGATTTTAAGCAACTGATCGTAAAGCTGGGATTGGCTCATATCCTCCCACTCTTCCGGATATTCATAAGCCCGAATCAGATAGACATCCCGTTTGGGGACCCCGGGCGGGGGGACTTTGGGCAATTTAACCGAAATTTTATATTTGGTCATAAAGCCGATATCCATCATGAAGGTGTCTAACCGCTTTAAGCCTTTATCGCTGAATATCCCCGATAATATGGGAGCATCTTTAATATCCTCAAATGGGCCAGCCAGATCACGCAGGAAAATCCCCACGCCCGAGCAATCATGACCTTCGCGCATCACATCGAGCGCCTTCATGGCAACCATTGGTGATAGCGGCTCCTGGCTGGTAATGGCAAATAAGCGACACATGGGAAACAATCTCCTTTTGGGTTAAAGATGCACATCCTGCCGGGATTTTCACATCACGGATAAAATCGCCTAAGCGATGGGATCGATGCGTTGTCGGTAAAGGGTTCTGATCAGCAAGAGTATCGCTCCAGGCAGGACAAGCAACTAGGTTCAAGTTATGGTTGTTAATTATTTCATCATCAGATTTTTCCGGGAGTTTAGCGGAGGCGTATGGCAGGTCCCGAAAAGACCGTCGAAAGACGCGTAGGACTTGCCATACAACATGCGGGGCATCATATTGAAATGGCACCCGATCCTTGATCGGGAAAACGGTTTAGTTTGTTACAATGCCAGCCAGCAACTTAAAGCAACCCCAGCTGGGAACAATTCAATGCGGCGTCTCCCTCCTTTTGGATTTCGCTGAAAGCCCCCTTTTGAAAATCCGCCGGGCTTCATCAACCCGTCGCTTATATCATATAATTTCAATATGAAAAACAAAAAATCGATTTAAAACAAACGCTCTGGCCAAAAACCAAAACATTAATGACGCCCGATCGAGCCCTATTCTTTCGCAATGATCGTGCCATATGGTAAAAATCACAGATGCCCATCAATCCTGTATCCGCGCGGAAGGCTAAAAGTCAAAAAACTGAATTCATACATAAATGTCGCGTCTTGCCCAAAAATTTCACAAAAATGTAATTTTTTAGGGTGTGGGTAGCACCCATAGACCGGCGTTCGGATGGGCAATTCGACAGAAATCGGTTCTTTTGGCAGACAGCATGCACTCAGGGGTTTAGAGCATATCTTTTCAGGATTCAATGATGTTGAACCCAACTAAAAGAGTCGGCTTTCAACTTGACTCGGCAATGGATATGTGGTTAACAAAATGAAAATAAAAATAGAAAAAAAGATGCCGGACCTTTTATCCGTATCGATCGCTCCTATTGCAGCACTACGAATGGGCTGTTTTATATATTAAAGGCAAGACCACAGATTATCTCATCAATCTTGTGCGTTAAGGAGGAGAAGATGAACTGCTCAAGCTGGATAATAAGAGTCCGGTTTCTTTTGGTATTTACCACTCTCCTGTTGATTTTCTCGTCCCCATCATCCTTTGCGGCAGGCCCGCTGCCTTAAATGGACCCTGCGGGATATCCCGCCCCCAATACCGGCTGTCTGGCGGCCGGCAAATGCCATATGGGCATCGAGCCGATCCGGGCGCATAGTTCTGAGATGGCCAAACAGATTTATCAGATGGGCACTAAACTGGGGGATCCCAATGGTTGTGTGGTCTGCCACGGCGGCAATCCGGCGGAAGAAAAGGAGGCTAAAATAGCTCACACCGGTGCTCCGGACGGAAGCCCGCTAAATACCTTTGTGCTGCATTCTGCTTCGGTGTGGGTCAATGAAAAGATCTGTGGCCAATGCCACAAGGAATGGACGTACGCGCAATACCGCTCGATCATGCAAACCGAGGCCGGCAAGATTCAGGGCGCCATCTGGGGCTGGGGACCGGTATCTACGGGATACGATACCAAATACGGCAATTACGATGTGGACGATCCCGACGGGCCCGAACCGGTGTTCGGCACCCAAAAATACAAGGACTATACCCAGGCCCTGATGAAAAAGTATCCCAACAACTTCCCCACCAAACTGCAGCAGGTGCCCAAGACCGATGTGTCCCAGTTGAGAGAGAACCCGGCAACGGCCATTTTTACGTATCTGCGCACCGATTGTCAACGCTGCCATGTCGGTGTCAAGGGCCGCAACAAGCGCGGTGATTTCCGCGGGATGGGCTGTGCCGCCTGCCACATCCCTTAAAACAATGCCGGGCTTTATGAAGGCGCTGACCAGACCGTCAAACGCGATGAGACCGGCCATGCCATGGTGCATTCGATCCAGTCCACGCGCAAGACCAAAGTGGTAGCCAACGGGATTGTCTATTCGGGCATCCCGCACGAAACCTGCGTCTCCTGTCATAACCGCGGCAAACGCATTGGGGTTTCCTTTCAGGGGCTAATGGAATTTCCGTATGGCAGCCCGTTTACGGACGACGGCAAAAAGCAGCCCAAGCTGCATACCAAGTTTTATCAATTTATCAAGGACGATGTTCACCATCAGCTCAAGTCCCGCGAGGGCAACCCTGAAGGCGGGCTGCTCTGCCAGGATTGCCACACCACCACCTCCATGCATGGCAACGGCAATATCACCGGCACGCTGCTGGCCAACGTGGAGATAGAATGCTCCGATTGTCACGGCACTGCCACTCAGTATCCCTGGGAGCTGCCGTTGGGCTGGGGCGATGAGTTCGACCAGGATCTGAGCAACGCGCCGCCGCGCGGCACCACCGCCGAGCTGTTACCCAATCAGAGCAAATTCGCCACTGCTTATCCAGGCAAAAGCGGTTTCATGCTGACGGCGCGCGGCAATCCTTTCGGCAACGTGGTGCGCGACGGTGATAAGGTCATCGTACACTCGGCCGGCGGTCTGGATTTTGAGGTCCCCACCCTCAAGTCGATTCACCTGCAGGACAAATGGCAAAACAAAGATGCAGCCATCGCGGCCAAGATCATCACCCCCGGGCATATTCAAAAACTTGAGTGCTATGGGTGCCATTCGTCCTGGGCGCCGCAATGCTACGGCTGTCATGTCAAGGTGGATTTTTCAGGGGATAAAAAGGCCACCGACTGGGTCGCCGCCGGAAGCACCCATTTTGCCAATGGGCACACGGCCGAATCCTGGCGCAAGGTGGAGCCCCCTAAGGCAGCCGGAGTGGCTTTCGGCAAGACCTCTGAAAACCGCACTTACCTGCGCTGGGAAAATCCGGTTCTGGGCATTAATGGTGAAGGCCGCGTCAGCCCCTTGATCCCCGGCTGTCAACAGATCACCACGGTCGTCGCACCGGATGGTGAGACACTCATTCACAATAAAATCTGGCGCACGGCACCTGGAACCGAAGGCAGCGGCGACAAGGGCCAACGCGGCATCGATATGTCCCCGGCCATGCCGCATACCACCAATCGCCAGGCGCGCACCTGCACATCCTGCCATGCCACTTCTAAGGCGCTGTGTTATGGGACCCATGACGGCCGTTACATGACGCAATACACCAAAGGCATCTATGTCGATATTTCCAATGAAAAGGGGCAGCTGGTCACCAAAACCGCCAAATTCCAGATCAGCCCGATCCCCGATTTGCCCATGGATCTGGATCAGATCATCACACGTGAAGGTGAACAACTGCAGACGGTGGGGTCGCATTGGCCACTGTCCGGACCGTTGGCCAAGGAAGCGCGCGATAACATGGAACGGGTGGGCGTGTGCCTGTCCTGCCATAAAGAGATTCCATCCGGCCGCTTTGTGTATCGCATCATTTCCAAGGTCGGCAGCATCACCGGGCTGGTGCCCAAAACGGATGCAGAACATCAAAAACTCATCGGCCGCGCCATGTTTATCGCCGCCAATGTCGAAATCTTCGGTGTGTTGATCGGGATCATCGTGGTCCTGATTGTGATCGTCTATTTTGCCCGGCGCAAAGGCCGATAGATCAACATTCCAACAAAGCTTTCCGGGCCCCAACCGGCTTTACCAGTTGGGGCCCTTTTTGTTTATCCCCGGATTTTCGAACGAAAATACGTCAGAACGGGTATTTTTTTGACAAGTACGCGTCTTTATTTTATATAAACACCATTTATACCACTGAAACCCGTTTTCGCACCCGCGCCGCAAAGATAGGATGTTTCAAAAGTTAAGGAGATTGACATGCTAGCCAACCCTTTAAACTATGTGAAGAAGCACGGCCTGACCCGCCGTGATTTTTTGAGGCTGTCATCAATGGCCGCCGCCGGCTACGTATTCGGATGCGCCACGGACCCGGTCACCGGCAAAAAGCAGTTAATGCTCGTATCTGAAGATACCGAAGTTCAAATTGACCGCCAGTATTCACCCTTACAGATTTCAAGCGATTACGGCGCGGTGCAGGATAGTCAACTCAACAGCTATGTCAGTCAGGTGGGCAACGACATGGCCGCTAAGTCCCACCGGGCCCACATGCCATATTCGTTTCGGGTGGTAAACGCCACCTATGTCAACGCCTATGCTTTCCCCGGCGGCACCATTGCCGCCACCCGCGGCATTATGCTGTCGCTGGAAAACGAAGCCGAACTGGCTGCACTGCTGGGCCACGAGCTGGGTCATGTCAATGCCCGGCATTCGGCCGAGCAAATGTCAAAAGGCATGCTCACCCAGGCGGTTGTCGGTGGCGTTTCGGTGCTGGCCGGAACCCAGAGCGCCGTCCTGGGAGATCTGGCGGGCCAGCTGGGCCAGATCAGTGCCGGCGCCCTGCTGGCTTCATACAGCCGCGACAATGAACGCGAAGCAGATGCCCTGGGCATGAAATATATGGTGGGCGCCGGCTACGGGTCCGAGGGCTTCGTTGGGCTGATGGAGATGCTCAACAGCATGTCAAAACATAAAACCACCAGTGTCGACCTGTTATTCGCCACTCATCCCATGAGCCAGGAACGCTATGATACGGCCGTTCAGATGGCCAATACCCAGTACCGGTCCGCCCTGAAGGGGCCGCTGTATCGCGACCGCTACATGGACCATACCGCCCGGCTGCACGCCCAGAAAGGGGCTATCCAAGAAATTGAAAAAGGTCAAAGTCAGCTGGCCAAACGCCAATATGATGCCGCCGCCGCTCATTTTCAAAGGGCGATGAAACAGGCACCCAATGATTATGTCGCCCTGTGCATGATGTCAAAAACGAAATTGATTCAGAAAAAATATGCCGCCGGGCGTCAGTATGCTGAAATGGCCCAAAAAGCCTATCCTCAGGAAGCCCAGGCCTATCACCTGAGTGGATTTTCCAAGATCCAGCTCAAGGATTTCGAAGGCGCCTACGAAGAATTCGACGCCTATGATAGATTGCTGCCGGGTAATCCAAATATTACGTTCTTCAAAGGTTACAGCCAGGAAGGCAGGGGCAACAAACAGCAGGCAGCCCAGCACTACCATAGCTATTTGCAAGCAGTCCAACAAGGCCAATATGCCCAGCATGCCTATCGCCGCCTGGTGGATTGGGGGTATATCAAGTAGCATTCACAATTTGGATTTTAGAATTTGGATCACTTGGCCACCTATGAAAATGATAGACCCTCTCCCCGACATACTCCAAGAGGACCTGGAAACAAAATGGGAGGCGTTTAAAGATTCATCTAAAAAAGCCGGCATCAATCTTTCGCAGGATCCGCAAATTATAGTCGCCCTGAAGCGCGTGTTGGCATTGAGTAACTTTTTCGCCGAAAACGGCATTCGCGACCCCGCTTTAATCTCCGATCTCATCAACAGCGGCGACCTCCAGCGTCAATACGCCCCGAAAGACTATGATCTCAAATTAAAAACGGCCCTTTCTGAAATAACAGATGAGGCGGATTTGAGCCGATGCTTGCGCGTCTTCCGGCGCCGGGAGATGCTCCGAATAGCGTTCCGGGATCTGTGCGGTTGGAGCAATTTGGTGGAAACGGTCACCGATCTTTCCGCCATGGCGGACACCTGCCTGGAACAGACCGTTGCAATCCTTACCCGCTGGCTTGCGGATCAACTTGGTGAACCAACAGCAAAAGATGGCTCCCGCCAGGACCTGGTTGTACTGGGCCTGGGCAAATTGGGAGCCAGAGAGTTAAATTTCTCATCCGATATCGATCTGATTTTCACTTACCCCAAAGCCGGCCATACAACCGGCAGCGCGCAATCGGTAAGTAATGACGATTTTTTTACCCGCCTGGGACGCCAGCTGATCAAGGTCCTCAGTCAGCCCACCGATGATGGCTTCGTGTTTCGCACGGATTTGAGATTGCGACCGTACGGCGAGAACGGCCCCCTG
>JASFGH010000210.1:0-6996 GCA_050123865.1 Desulfobacterales bacterium
GGTCCAATGAGGAGGATATTAACCAAAGTTTGACATATTGAAAGGAGGTAAAGTATGAAGCATGATCTTTCAGACAAATTGGATCGATTGTTTGAACAGTTTATGAATGGAGAAATTGACCGACGAAATTTTCTAAAGTACCTGGGTATTGCCGGTGCCGCAGCCGGCCTGATGGGAGGCCCCTTCGGATTTAGCAGGCGTGCCTATGCCGCCGAGTCCATTCGCTTCGACGGCTGGGGAGGGGTGGTTTCCGAGTCCTTTCGCGAACACGCCTTTAAGCCTTTCACCAAGGCTACCGGCGTCAAGGTCATCGATGGTGAATTTGGCGATATGGACACTTACCTGACCCGGGTCAAGGCTTCTTTCCCACCCGGCGGGGAATTTAATCTGGCCCATTTGAGCGGTGTTTTTGATTATGCCCGTTACGTCGGTCTCAAATTCCATGTCAAGCTTGATGAAAGCAAAATTCCGAATCTCAAAAATGTGATGACCGCCATGATGGATCCTTACCGGGCAATTACAGACGGAACCCTTTCGGCTGTTCCCTATGATTACGGCCAGACCGGTATTGCCTACAACACAAAGTACATTTCAAAGGATACGGCCGAAAAACTGGGGGCTTCACTGCTGTGGGATAAAGCGGCCCTCAAAGGCAAACTGGGTAGCTGGGGAGACTGGCGTACCAACATCTGGTACGCGGCACTGCATACCGGACAGAATCCTAACAAAATATCCGACATGAAAGCCATCTGGAGTGCTCTGGAGGAGCAGGTTCCGATGGTGAAAAAGTACTGGGGATCCGGCGCCGAACTCATGAGTCTGTTGGCCAACGAGGAGATTTATGCCACTGTCGCCTGGTCGGGCCGCGTGGCTGCGCTGCAGGCCCAGGGGCATCCCATCGGGTTTCTATCGCCGCATAACTGCTACTCCTGGCAGGAATGTATTTTTGTCATGAAGGGAACCGATCTGGATGTGGCCCAAAAGCTGCTTAATTTCATGCTGGAACCCAAGGCCGCTATTGCAGTGGCGGTCGGACAAAAATATCCGTCGAGCCTTGATCCGACCAAGGTTCCCATGCCTGATGAAGTTAAGAAGCTGCCGGCCTTTGATCCAACCGGTAAGCTGGAAGGTTATCTGTTTGCCGATCCAGTCTTCTGGAATGCGCATCAGGTCGATTTTGCCGAAAAATGGGATCGCATCAAAGCGGGTGGATAACCGAATGATAGTGCCGGCCGCCTGCAGCGGGCGGCCGGACATCCAATCATACTGAAAGAGGGCAGAGCGTGGATGAAAAATCAACTTCCCCGGCGGTTCAGCTGAAAGGGGTATACAAACGATTCGGCAAGGTCGAGGCGGTTCAAAAAATGGACCTTGATTTTGAAGAGGGCTCCCTGGTAACGCTTTTGGGACCGTCAGGCTGTGGCAAAACCACCATTTTAAGAATGATCGCCGGGCTGGAAGTACCGACAGAAGGGGATATCTACATCAAAGGCAAACGGGTCAACGATATACCGATCCATAAACGCAATTTAGGGATGATTTTCCAGAACTATGCCCTTTTCCCGCACAAGACGATTTTTGACAATGTCGCTTTCGGCTTAAAATATCGGGATGTGGCCAAAAGCGAAATGCAGGCAAAGGTCAAAAAAGCACTGGAAATGGTGCGACTCCCCGGGGTTGAGAACCGCATGCCCTCGCAGTTATCCGGCGGTCAGCAGCAGCGCATTGCCATGGCGCGGGCCATTGTCATCGAGCCCGATGTTCTTTTGATGGATGAGCCGCTGTCGGCTCTGGACGAAAACCTTCGTGAGGAGATGCGCCGGGAAATCGACAACCTGCAGCAGATGCTCGGCGTTACGACTATTTTTGTCACTCATGATCAGCGCGAAGCGCTCTCCATGTCCGATAAAATCGTTGTGATGAAAGACGGTCTCAAGCAGCAGGAGGGCAGCCCTGAGGAAGTATACAACTACCCGCGCAACCATTTTGTCTCGGACTTTCTGGGGCATTCTAATTTCTTCGAAGGTGTCATTTCCGATTCGGCTGGCGAGGCGGTCGGCGTCAGATTGTCGGACGGGAACGAATTCAGGGTCAAGCATCCGGGAGATTGGCCAGATGGCGAACCTGTTGAACTGGTCATACGGGCTCAAAAATTTGAACTGGCTTACCCGGAAGAAACACCGCTTGAACCTGACATGAACACATTTGATGGCACCATCAAAGATCGCAGCTACATGGGTGGCGAGGTCAGCTATTTTGTGGAATTAGAGAGCGGCACGCTGGTGCATGTCATCGGCATCGCCAAATTGACCCCGTTTAAAAAAGGGCAAAAAATCCGGCTGCACGTGGCGCCCCGGCATTGTGGCTTACTGCGGACTAATAAAACTGCTTAAGGGGCGATATTGACTGAATGACCTACCAACTGACCCGCCTCAAGAAATGCCTTCAATCGCAGCAAATTGCCTGAAAAGGAAGAATGCTATCGACAACTTGAGGCATTTTCCGGTTTGTCCGGGATAGGATGAGAAATGGAATTTCGGCACATGTTACAACCGCTCAAAGACAATTTCCCGGAGCGGATCATCACCATTGATTCGCACATTGCCGGGGAACCGGCCCGTCTGATTGTGGACGGGATCGGTTCCGTGCCGGGCAAGACCATGCAGACCAAACGGGAATTTTTTATGGAGCACTATGACCACATTCGCCTGCTGCTAACGCGCGAACCGCGCGGTCATCGTGACATGTTTGCCGCCTGCGTCACCGAACCCGTATCGACCGGTGCCCGTTTTGGCCTGATTTACATGGACGCACGTCGCTATCCATATCTATGCGGTCATGCCACCATGGGTGCGGTCATGACCCTGATCGAGGCCGGTGAGATTGATGCGGACGATGACGATCTGCAGGTGATTGTTGACACACCATCCGGGCCCATGCAGGCAACGGCTTTTATGCACGACGGCAAGGTTGAGTCGGTTGCGATCCGGATGGTGCCTTCGTTTGTTTACAGCGATAACGAAACCCTGTCCATTCCCGGATTCAATCAATTGGCGGTGGCAACTGTGTGTGTGGGTGGTTTCTTTGTGATGGTCTCAGCCGATCAAATCGGTCTGGATTTCAGCCCCTCAAATTGGCCGCGTTTCCGTGATTTGGGCATGCAGCTGATTCAAGCCGCCAACGAACAGTTGACCGTGCGGCACCCCACCCGGCCTGAGGTCAACACGGTGGATGTCACCGAATTTTATGATCCGGCATTGGACGATCAGGGCCAAGGCAAGAGCATCGTCATTTTGGGCGAAGGCCATATGGACCGCTCGCCGTGCGGCACCGGCACAGTAGCTAAGATGACCCTGCTGCATCACCGCAGTCAATTCGGCTTTGACGACACCTTCATCAACACCAGTCCGCTGGGCACAACTTTTGAGGGTCGACTGGTCGAAGAAATCCGGCTGGGCGACACGAAGGCGGTTGTTGCCGAAGTCCGCGGCAGCGCTCAGATCACCGGCATTCACGAATTCATCATCGATGCAAAGGATCCATTCCAGAAAGGCTTCTTATTATGACCCGAAACGACACTACACCGGATCTCATATTACTAAACGGTAACATCTGCACACTGGACCGTCAAAAACCGCAGGCCGAGGCCATTGCCGTCAAAGCGGGCCGGATTAGCGCTGTCGGTAAAAATGACGCGATTGGCGCTCTGGCCGGTCAGCAGACCGAGCGTATCGTGCTCGATGGTCGTCTGGTCATTCCGGGATTGATGGATTCTCATTTTCATTTTTATGATTGGGCCATGGGTCGGCAGCACCTCGATCTCGCACAGGTCAATTCTTTAGACGAACTTCTCGATCAGGTTGCGCGGACTGCCGCCGCTTTACCGCCGCAAAAGTGGATTTTGGGTCAGGGCTGGAATGAATCCGATTGGCCCGAACACACCATGCCGCGTCGGGATCATCTGGATGCTATGGCCCCGGCCCATCCGGTCGCCCTCTGGCGTTGTGATCTGCATCTGGTTGCTGTTAATTCCCGGGCCCTGGAGCTGGCCGGAATCGATGCAACGACGCCGGACCCTCCCGACGGGGTCATCGAAAAGGATTCATCCGGGCAGCCCACCGGTATTTTGCGGGAACTCGCGCCCAATCTGATTAAAGCGGTCATCCCGGCACCGGAAGCCGATGCCGTTGTGGCCGCGATGCAAGACGGCATCACCCATTTGCACAGCCTGGGACTGACCGGTCTTCACGATGTCCGTTTGATGGGCGGTCTGGAAGGCGCTCCGGCCCTAAAGGCCTGGCAGCTTCTAAATGAAAAAGACAAGCTCGATCTGCGCTGTTGGGTGAGCCTTGCCGGCGAACGTTTGGAGGAGGCCATTGCCCTGGGATTACGAACCGGTCTCGGCGACAACCGTCTGCACATCGGCCACCTCAAATACTTCGCTGATGGCGGCATGGGGGCACGCACCGCCTGGATGCTGGAGCCCTATCTGGATGCCGAATACGGTATGCCGCTGGGTTCCATCGATGAGCTGCGCCAAAAGATTGCGGCGGCGGAAAAGGCCGGGTTGGCTGTGATCGTACACGCCATCGGGGATCGAACCAATCGCGAAGTTATTACCGTTCTGGAGCAACTGGCTGAATTGCGCCGCCAGACTGATGCGCAATCTTTTATGCCGCCAGCGCTTTCCCATCGTATCGAACATGCTCAGATGATTCGATCCGAAGACATTCAGCGCTTGGCCAGACTCAAGGTGGCCACCTGTGTCCAGCCGCATAACATGATCCTAGACATCAATATGATCGACGAATCGGTCGGGCCCCTTGGCCGCTTCACCTATGCCTATAAAGAAATGATCGATGCGGGCATCCCGGTGCTGTTCAGTTCCGACGCGCCCGTTTGTGATCCCAGCCCGTTGGTGGGAATCCATGCGGCCGTTACCCGCCAGCGGCGCGACGGCACCCCGGCGGGGGGCTGGTATCCTGAGCAGCGCATCAGTGTCGCCGATGCCCTCCGGGGGTACACCACGGTGCCGGCTGCATTTTACGGACAGGCCCGGAACATGGGATCGCTCACCCCTGGAAAGTGGGCCGATATGATCGTTTTAGACCGGGATATTTTTCAGGTGGCCCCAATGGAAATTGCCGACACGCGGGTGGAGATGACGGTATTTGACGGGCGGATTGTCTATCAATGTGATCCCTGATTCTTATGTTGAAATTGACGGAAGGGTCTTGGGCGATTAAAGCGCTGCATGAATAATCGCCCGCGAAGGCCGCGCAAACTCGTGCATAAAAAATACTTGACTCCTCAATGAATTTGCAAATGAAAGTATCCCGCCTGCAAAATCCAGCTAAAAATCCCGGATTACGCTTAAACTTGTTACGGAAGCTCAGGCCATAATAAAACCGCCGGTGTCCACCAGGCCCTCGAGCGCTACGATGGGTTTGCCGTCCGCATCGATTGTCACCTGCGGCGGCCAGTCGTAAGCCGGATCCATTCCCTTAAAATAATCCAATTCATAAGGCAGCAGTTTGAGCATCATGCGCCCGTTTCCGGCAGACAGCTTAGATGTCAGACCGAAATCGACTTCACCCAGTTGCGTCAGAATGATATATCGCGGGATCTCCCGGCCGCTGCCGTCCTTGCGGACTTTGGTGGCGATGTCGATGACCGTGGAAACCTCGAGGGGATGTTTTTGATTCCAATCCGCTTGCAGGGGCAAACCGGCGACATATAAATGGTGAAATTCGAGGCCGATCTGTCGGCAACCGTATGCCAGACGGTGAATTTCTTGCGGGTGATCATTGATGCCGGCCAGAAGCGGCGTGTTATTGTAAACGGTAATGCCTTTATTGCGCAAAGCCTTTAACAGCTCAGCATGGACCGGTTTGATTTCACTGGAATGCAGAAATTGAGTCTCAATTTCCAGTCTCAAGGGATTGACCACCGCCAGGCGGTTGAGCTCACCCAGACGGTCAATCACAGCCCGGGTGTATACGGCGGACTCGTAGTTGAACTTGAGGCTGCGCAACCGGACCGCGTTGACATGCTGAATGTTTCGCAGATGGCCGATCAGCTTTGCAATGCGATAAAGATGCACGATGGCATCTTGCTCGGATGAGATGACAACATCGGTAATGCGGCTGTCGTCACGAATATACGCCATATCTGAATCGCCGGCTGTGGCATCGATTTCCACCCGCGTTTCGTGAGCCCGGAAGAGGTTTTCTGATTCAGTTGAGATGATTGAGCATCCGATTCTCTGATCTTTTACAGCCAGTGCCTGCAGCGTTTCCAAAGCCTGCTGATCGGTCTCATTCGCTATGACAGAAGCCGGTTTGCGGAAACCCAAAAAGATCGAATCATCGCCGATTTCCGCCATAAAGCGTGCATCCAGGGTGCCCTCCGAATTAACGCGCACGACATCCAGCTGATCGACTTTCTGGGCGAAGTCTTTAAAATAGTCCGGGGTGTAAGGCGTTCGGATCCAGAAGAAATGATCATCCTGTTTATCCTTTTCAACCGCCCAGCCGCTCGAGTACCAGTCTATTTTTCCAATCGGAGTTGCGGTACAGATTCTGGGCATGATGCGATCCGACAGGTGAGCCCGCAAATACTGAGCCGCTGCCAATCCTTTTGAGATCGGCGTCCAATAGACGCTATTGCCCTGAATCGGGCTGCAGGGGATATAAATGTAGTGAAGTTCAGCTCCCGCGCCTCTCAAGAGTCTGAAAAGCCTCGTCAACTCGGGTCCCTCATCGTTGCAGTCGTTCAAAAAAGGCGTCTGGACATAAACGCTGATACCGTTGTTCACCAGCGTTGAAATAATATCCAGGCTGTCCAGTGAAATTTCATCGGGATGGATGAAATGGGTAGCAACCTCAAGGCGCTTTCCCAGCTGCTGCAATTCTAGGTTCTTCATTTTCACAAAGTTCAGCCAGAAGGCGTTATCTTTATAAAACAGATGCGGGTCGTAGGAAATGGAGCGGGTTG
>JASFGH010000211.1:0-6988 GCA_050123865.1 Desulfobacterales bacterium
GTCTTTTTCTAAAATTTTCTTACAAACGCTAATGGCTTCATGGTGATTGCCATTATGCATGAAGTTCTCACTAATTTTATCTAAAATAACCAAATATATCTCCTTTAGATTTTCTCTATCTAATGATGACCAGTCATCATATATCTCATCCTCTAAGAATTCTCCCCTATATATTTCGGCTGCCCGCTCATATTCTATAACAGCAGCTCGAAGTCCAGAATTATGTTCAATACTTTGAGCTTTTAACCACTTTTTTCTAAACTCCTCAACATCAAGCTTTATATCAATTCCAGAGTTAAAATAATAACATTCGTCTTTAAACAAAATATATTCGGTTTTGGGATCTATTTCCTGCAGCACACGTCGAAGGCCGTGAATTGTGACATTCAAACAATTGCGCGCAGAATCCGGATCTGATTTTCGCCATAATAGATCCATTAAAACATCCCGAAATATTTTCTTCTTATGATCTAAAAGCAGGTAAGCAAATATGGATTTGCCTTTTTTACTGGGCCAATTTTCGATGGGCTTGTTATTTACATGAACCCTAAAAGGACCAAAAAAAAATGCTTCTATTACTGGGTGAACTGAGTTTTTCTGTGCTAAGGTATGAGTATCTGCATCCAGTTGTGCGGGTTTCAGGGGTGCATCAAACGTCAATTGATTGTTAACTTCTTCTTCGGGGGATATGGATTCTTTCGTCTGATTGTCTTCAAATTCCACCACCGACATGTTGTTCTTTAGCTTGCCATTTTGAGATTTATGATTTGAATTTGAGTTATTATTTTTTATTGAATCTTTTGTTCGAGTCCTTTTTTTACCCATAAAAAACCACCGCCGTTTTGGCTTTTTATGCGAAACGAAGCCAAAAATTTTTTTTGTAACCACGACAAGTTCTTTTTCGTCAATCGGTTTTACGATGAGTTCACGCGCCCCGGAGCGAAAGGCGGTAATGACTTCATTTACTTTTGGCTTGTCAGCAATGAGAACAACCGGTATGGAAGGAAAGCGCTTTTTAAACGCTTCTAAAAAGTGCATTCCATCGGTTCCATTGAGTTTATGGGAAATAAACACAATGTCGATCGGATGTAAAACTGGAAAATCGATTGCCGTCTTTCCATTGGGAACATACATCACGCTATTGCTGTCGCCCAATGCGGATTCAAAGGCTTTGTAGGATCTCTCATCCGGATCCACAACCAGTATGGTGCGGGATTTGTTGGACATTTTTTGCTTTGATGGTTAAGCGTTTATTCTTTTAATTGATGGATACGGTTTCAACCGGTATCTAAATGAATTAAGTGAGTGAATTTTTGTGGAAGATAGCCGCATTAACTACCGTGTATGAGGCGAATTGCGAACAAATTCAAACTTAAGAAACATAGCTTTTAATTGGTATCATCGCATTTCCATTCTCCGGTTGTTTCATTCTTAATTCCCTCGCGGGTGCCGAGTTTAAAAATATGGTTGTCCACGTCCAGGGTCCATGTTACGCCATAATCCGGCAAAAACAGGTCCGCCCTCTGGTGGTTGATCCAGTGCCCGCCCTGATCCAAAGTTCCTCTGGCAACATAAGTGCCTCTTTGCGGATCCATTTCAAAATGCTTTTCCAAACGCCTTGGAACATCCCGAATGAATTTCACCATGCGCCCCCTAGCATTGTCCACCCCAAAATCAAAAACAAGCACAATGGCTTTACGCCGCTCCGGATCTTTGCAGTATTTTTCAATCGGACAATCCTGAGTCACGCGCTTGATGTGCTCGGCCAAATCACCCAGAGGGAGGCATTCCGGCGGCACTTTTGCATAAATGGGTTGACCGAATTTATAAGAGTCCAGTTTTTCATATATGAGGGGCTCGCATGTACTGGTTCTGGCATGAAATCTATCCGAATATCCGTCGGGTGCGCAGGCTTTTTTCTCTGCGGTTAAGTAAACGGTTACCTTTACGGGTGGTTTCTGTTCCTGGGCTTCAGTCAAATCCAATGGTGAAAATGGACAGAGGATTAAAAAAAAGGCCATTAAAAGCCAAATGCCTGCATTTGTGCATTGGTTCTTCAATTTGCCCTCCCTTCATTTATAGATCGTCGTTTTTTTATACCGTCTCAAACAAGCGCCCGAAATAGGTCAGTACCCACAGCGACAAAAGATAGATGCTGATCAATGACTGCAAACCGGAAAGGGTTCGCACCCAGCCAGTCGCTCTGAGAATATATTCCTGCCGCTGCAAACGCACAATCCAATTGCGAATGTTGATTTCACGCCAGCCGATGCTGAATGCCGAGAGAAAACTGAAAAAAAAGCCGGTTTTTAGGGCCCTCAAAAATCCCATCTGCAAACGTACCGGCTCGTCTGAACCGCGATATTTATGTACCCGGTCAGGAAACCAAACCTGCCAGATCCCCTCTTTTTCGGGTGGCCTCATCAGCGCAATGGCATAGGGAATGGTTAGTACGAAGATGAGCATCAGCAGTAAAATCAAAGGCCGACCGGGTTTCAACCCATACAGGCACGTCAGTTCAAAAAAAATCAAATTAAACACACTTTCAAGCTTTCCCCAGGGCCCATTTTCAGATAGCGCTTTTCTTTTGGCGTGTTTGATGGCGTAAGTGATTTTTCGTTCCTGGGTGAGCAAACCTGCCTTTTTAAATGCCTCGCGCAACTCAATAAGCGCATGCGGCGAGTCCTCATAACGCAATCTTGAAAGACCCCGAGCTGATGAAATCGCTGCTATATCGGGCAGAGAACCCGCCCTGGGTTCAAAAATGACGCCGGTCATTTGGACTTCGGTCAAGTTGGCAAGGGCCATATCGGCTTTGCGCAAATCTGAATTGCGCAGATCAGCGTACTTCAAACTGGCGTTGCGCAAGTCAGCTTTGTGCAGGTTGGTATGGCTGAGGTTGGCGCCGTTCAGATCGGCTGCACGCAGATCGGTCTGGCTCAGGTCAGCTCCGTTCAGATCAACGCCACGTAAAAAGGCTTGGTTCAGGTCACGTCCACTCAGGTCTTTTTCAGAATTTTCATTTTTCATCAGCTCCCAGACAATTTTCCACTTTTGGAGCTTATCTGTATTACCTTCAAATTTAGTTTCAGAAAGAATGGCTTTCTCCAATTCAATGCCTTCGATTTTAGCGCCGCTTAAGTCCGCATCGATCAGATCCGCACCGCCCAGTTTTGCCTCACGCAGGTTGGCATCACGCAGAACGGCCGAAGTCAAGATAACATTCTGCATGTCGGCCTGACGCAGATCGGCGCCACTCAGATCCGCATCTGTCAGGTTCGCATTCGCCAAATCGGCTTTGCGCAAATCGCGTTTCATCAATTTTACACCGGTTAAATCAGCCCCCTTAAGCTGCAATTGTTTGCCATCTTTGCGTTCCGATTCTACCCAGTCCCTGTCAACCCAGATCTGATGTTTTTCGAGAATGTTTTTCAGTTCATATTGCGTTATTCGGGTGCCATCAACACGCTCGCCCGCCCATTCCGTATTGTCCTGACCATAAGCAGACCATTTCAGAATTGTTGCGAACATGATGAACAACATAATTAGGAAACGGATACCATATGTCATTTTATTCCTCTTGGATGGGTCCAAAGTTTTCTTCATAACGCTCAATCGATTCACGCAGCGTATTAAATAAGGATTTCACGTAACAGGGGTTGGTAATAATGCGTACGCATAGTCTTGCCTTTCCGGTTTCGGAGTAGTACTGACCGAAGTCAAGCACAAATTCATAGGCATTATGGCCAATCTTAAAATGGTTGGCGTAGCGACCCTCAATTTTCTTTAGCGCCCAGGAGGGTCTGCTGTCACGATCTGACAACATTCATATATCTCCTGATCTTAGTGATTAGTAACAAGCAATGACAACAGGGGGAGCAAAGGATGTCAATTCAGCTATTAGCAATAGCAATGCCAACACCGCATGTCAGCAGTATACTTTAGACAATCGAAGAAATGATAAGGGATTAGCAGAAAAATGACTTTTGCTATTTAGGCAACTCACAATGAATGGGCCACGTTAAATGTTACAAAATTTAACATCGCATTTTAAATATAACTGGACGGGCTTTGATTAGAGTAAAACAGGACGGTTGTGAAAGGCCAGCGCTTTATGGCTGGGATAAAGGTGCTTTCAAATAAAGGAACTCTTTTAGCGATCTTTTTTAATGTTACAATAAAATGTGACACAGTTACATATTATCATCAGACAAGATATGTGACCCCATAAACGGATCAATGTCCCATAAAATTTACCAGATATTACTTTTGTACAGCGCGTTTTTCGACAATGTTATATTTTGAAATTTTGCGGTAGAGCGTCATGCGCGACCAGTTTAACTTTTGCGCCGCCGTGGATTTGTTCCAGTTGGTTTCAAGCAGAGTCGAAACAATGCGTTTGCGCTCGTCACTGGCGTAAAATTTAGTCACCTTGATCTGTTTTTTAACCCGCTCGGGAAGGTTTATAAAATCTCGCCTCTGGGATGGCATATTAACATATACTGCTTCTAACAAATTAAATAACTCCCTGATATTGCCCGGCCAATCATGGCGAAGCAGGTTTTCTACCGCTTCATCTGTGAGACCCCTGACATCACGCCCGAAACGATGATTTAATCGGTCAACGGCATACGAAATCAACGCAGGTATGTCATCTTTGCGCTTCCGCAGGGGTGGCAAATGAATCCGGGCGACATTCAACCGGTAATACAGGTCCTCACGCATCTTTCTTTCTTCAATCAATCGGATTGGGTCTTTATTGGTTGCAGCAATTACCCGGGCATTAAAGGAAACCGGCTTGCTGCCGCCTAAATGAAAGAATTCCCTGCTCTCGATGCTTCTTAATATTTTTGCCTGAGCATAATGATTCATATCGCCGATTTCGTCCAAAAAAACCGTTCCTTTTCTGGCCAGCTCCAGCTTGCCCGGTTTTTCGGCAACAGCCCCGGTGAATGCGCCGCGATCATAACCAAACAATTCACTTTCCACCAGGGTTTCGGGAATCGCTGCGCTGTTAATACAGACAAACGGGTTTTTATGACGGGGGCTTTTTGAGTGAATCAATCCAGCAGTCAGCTCTTTGCCGGTTCCGGTCTCACCGGTAATCAGAACATTGCTGTCCGCCCGGGCGACCTTGGCAAGATATTTTTTAATCTCGCGTATACACTCACTTTCACCGATCATGAGTTGCCGATCCAACAGACCGAACATATTCGATTTGCCTTCAGATGAGACGTCAAATTCGCTGATTGCAAGCATTTGCAAAATTCGTTGTACAACTTTCTCCGAAGATAAAGGCAGCTTGAAATAATCATTGGCGCCTGCTCTAAGGGCTGCAATTGCACGCGATTCGGAGCTGAACCATGTGATCAGGATCATCGGTATGATCCTGTCAATCTGACGAATTTTTCTGATAATGCCTAATTTATCTCCGGGCGCCTTTCCGGTGGAACAGACAATGACCAGATCCGGCTGCATTGAATTATACAGATCGTTGATGCTGCAGCGTTTCGGAGCTTCATTCACAATCAATCCATATTTTGCCAGGCGCTTTTTTAAGTTCTGTCGCAGAATATCGACGAGCCCAAAGATTAAAATGGTGGGCTTTCTCATGGGCACCTCCCGGTGATGGATCACCCAATAGCGGTTAGATAGATCGGAATCTGAATTATTCAATATGAAGAAAGATTCAGTGAATAACTAGGAATTAGAGTTCGAAAATAAATTGTATTTATTCAAACTCATTGCATTTGTTGGAACCCAGATAGAAAATCTAAATTTGACTAGAATCACTGAACAGGAGTAGAAAAATAACTTTCCACCTCATCACAGGGGGGCAAACCGATCGTGTGGCACTAATCGCTTGGTTATCAGTACTTAAGCAAAACTCGATTTTGACAAGCACGTTTAAGAAAATCGCTTGAAATTACTTACCTATTTGTAATGAATTATAAGAATATGTCAAGAAAAAAAGCCATTTACTATAACCTATCTCAAAAATAGTAGATCACGCCTCCCGCATGAATGCGGGATTTAACATCTGATCTATGCAAATTAGGGTGTTCAACAAAGCAAGGCGTGAGCCGATCCGCCGTCGCCCTTCGAGGGAGCACCGGGCTATGTCGGGACAAGAGCAAAAGCGCAGCATACGTGCAGTATGTGAGCATTTTAAGGAGGCTCACAACAAAGCTATTGGGTGTTAGATGGATTTTTGAGATGGGTTCTAATCGGATTTATTATATTGTATGGTGGTTTTGATGGAAAGTCAAAAAATGGCCTCGCCTGTCATGACCCAATTGCTTGATTTTGACGCAAAATGGTTTTACCCTTGAACAAGCGTTTAAAATCCATTTAGGATAAATTGAATGACCAAAGAAAATGATATCGTATTGATCTACTTTGAAGATAAGCCACTTACATTTGCGCGCATTGAAAGCATATTGCCGGACTCCAAAAAAGACTGGTACCACGTTAAATTGCTTTTACTGCAAGTGCCGCTGCAGGTGATCACCTGGATCTTAAAAGACGTTTATATCAGCGGCACCGAGTTTACCATGAACGGAAAAAAAATGCGCTTGGAGAAGGTGGAAAGTCCAACCGAGTCACAAACATCAGAATCTCCCGAAAAGCTGAAAACCGGCTCCTCACAAAAAGAGCGCACAACTATAGACAAAAGTGCCAAGGTTATTTCCCTGGACGATCTCAAGCGCAAGACTTAGGTTTCAGAGTTCAGGTGTCAGGTGTCAGCCCATCTGAACAACCCTGACACCTGAAACCTGACACCCGAAACCTTAATAATAAAATTGAACTCAGAATCCAAAATCGTCATCTCTGCGTCCAGGCGAACTGATATTCCGGCATTTTACATGCCCTGGTTTATGGAGCGTATCGGTCGTGGTGGTTTTGAAGTGGTCAATCCATTCAACCGGAAGGTCAAAGAGGTCGCCGCCACTCCGGCAGATGTGCACACAATCGTTTTCTGGTCCAA
>JASFGH010000212.1:0-6973 GCA_050123865.1 Desulfobacterales bacterium
TTAAGATGCCAACGGCTTCGCGATACGGCAGACGGATGTAGTCGGATTGGGCAATGTTTTCCAGGGTGGCCATCAGGGTTTTATCCACCCAGCGGGCGAAAAGTTCCAGATCATCCGCACAGGTATCGATGGCGTAGGTGGTCAGTTCGCGAATCAGCTCTTCACCCAGATCCATGTTGCCGTCCAGGTCACAGAAGGCCATCTCCGGCTCCACCATCCAAAACTCGGCAGCATGGCGACGGGTGTTGGAGTTTTCGGCCCGGAAAGTGGGTCCGAAGGTGTAAACATCCCCCAGGGCCAGGGCAAACATCTCGGCCGACAATTGTCCTGAAACCGTCAGGTTGGCCTCTTTGCCAAAAAAATCCTGCCCGTAATCGGCCTTGCCATCCTTTCGGGGAGGATTGCTCAGATCCAGAGTGGTCACCTGAAACAGCTCCCCGGCGCCTTCACAGTCCGAGCCGGTCAGGATCGGGGAATGCAGATATCGAAAGCCGCGCTCCCGGAAAAATTTATGAATGCCGTAGGCCATTTCAGAGCGGATGCGAAAGGCGGCGCCATACTTGTTGGTGCGCGGTCTTAAATGCGAGATGGTTCTTAAGTATTCATCGGTATGCCGCTTTTTTTGCAGTGGATACTCTTCGGGTGCCAGGTGAAGGATCTCCAAATCTTCGGCCTGTATTTCCCAGCGTTGGCCGCCGCCCCGGGATTCAACCAAATTGCCGCTGACGACGATGGCCGAGCCGGTGGTCAGTTTTTTAATTTCCGGGTAATTGGATAATTTTTCATCCGCAACGACCTGAATGTTTTTCAAGCAGGAGCCGTCATTGACCTCGATGAAGGAAAATCCCTTTGAATCACGCCGGGTGCGCACCCAACCTTTTATAAACACCTGATCCATGGGGTCATCAGATTTTAGGAGTTTAAATATTTTGGTGCGTTCCATGGGAACTCTCCTCTGGTCGTTTGTCTTTTGAGCCAGTTAAATTTGTAGCCCTCGAGTTTTATTCATAACATTGAATTGATATTTTGCCGTTATGCGTCCTTATGCATGAGTTTGCAGCTGCCCAATTAAGAAATCAGCTCTCATTTATATCACTGTCATGCCTAGTCGGCAAGATCTACTCTTGAAACCTGGCTGCCCGGACCATCGGCACTCTGTTGATGGTGGCCGGAGCGGTGGTGATCACTATTTGGGGAAGTTGATTGGATATTGGGTATGCGGCATTATAGGTACCCTCCGATATTCCGACAGCCGCGAAAAAATGGGTCGAGCCGCTGGATAATTCCATTTGATCCCCTTTACCCTCAGGCGGCCCAATGAAAAAAGCTGAGCCACCATTTCCGGGTAACCCAGCTTTTTAGCCTCCCCAGGCAACCCGGCCATCCACCTCCGGCGGACCCGTGGCTTTCCGTCCCCTGATTACTCAAGGTTTGGCATTATCTCGAGAAACGTTTTATTTCATTTGTTTCAAAAGCCGGTCGAAATCATTCAATTTTTGTTATGATTTCGATCCAATATTCTTATCGGTCTATCCTGATAAGAACTTTAGAAAAGTTTTAGTTGATTTTAAGGAGTTCTCGTTAAACCTGCTTGCAATGGGCAAATCGAGATGATTTTTGGGTCCAGCTGGTGGTGGCTATTTCTCAATAATCAGGTTTCTTAGTTCGTCGGTATCATCGGGTTTGATCGGAAAATGCGTTTCTAAAAGGTCGCCGATTTTTTCAACTGCGTCGCAGATAGCATCCGCCGGATGTTTTTGCCGGATGCCGTCTGTAATTATCTTGACGATTTTATCCCACTGACCTTCGGCAACCTTGGCGTTGATGCCCCGGTCGGCCAAAATCCAGACCCTGCGCTCGAATACGGATATCAAAACCAGCACACCGGTTTGATCACGGGTGCGGTATAGACCCTGATCAAAAAATTGGGTCACGGCCGCTTCTTCGACCTCGTCATCGATCTCCCGCTGAGAGATAAAAAATCGCTTGAGCCAGCCGGTGCGCTTGATAATTTCATGGAGAAGGATGAAAAAAACGATTAGAAATCCCAAAAACAGCCACATATTCTGCGCACCGATCCACAACCACGACCCCGTCAACGGCGTCAATATCAGGGCCAGCGGCAGCGCAATGGTTGTTGCGCCGATCACATTGGCCAGGGGATATTGATAGCTGGACGAGATGATCATCACGACAATTTCGCCGGCGGTCAATTTTTCGGCTGCTTTGACCGCATTTTCCACCAGGCTGCGTTCAGTGTCCGTTAAGAAATTTTGGGCCAGATCTTTCATTCATGATTCCCTGGTATTGTTTTATTAAATGGGTTTACCATATAATATGCGCATAGCTACCAGCCACCGGAAGCGCCACCGCCGCCGAAACCGCCCCCGCCACCGCCGAAGCCGCCGGTTGAAAATCCCCCCCCGCCGCCGCCAGACCACCAACCGCCGGTGTGGCGATGATGGTGATGCCCGTGGCCGAAGACCAGCGGCGAGCCCAGGAAACTTAAAATCAACCCGGCCAGCAAACCAATGGGAATCGACAGCAGCAGCCACATGGAACTGAGATTAATGAAAAGAGATGCTGCGATCGGAGCCAGGATGCCGCCGGCGACAATTCCCAGCGGACGGCGCAGCCGGCCCAGCATGCTGATAAAAAATATAAAGGCAAATAGGCCGCCAAGTCCGGAAGTCGAATCCTTATGCTGATGGCCCCGCCCGCCCGGCCCTTTTTCAGAGGCCTTGTATTCGTCCCGGACGGCTTTGATCATTGCCTGGACGCCCTCGATGACCCCCTGATCGAAATTGCCGGCCTTAAAATGCGGCACGATGACATTGCGAATGATGCGGCCGGCCATCAAATCGGTCAGGGAACCTTCCAGGCCATAGCCGACTTCGATGCGAATTTTGCGATCATTTTTGGCAATCATCAGCAAAGCGCCATTATCAAGGCCTTTTTGGCCAATTTTCCACTGATCCACCACCTTGATGGAAAATTCTTCCAGGACCTCACCGCCTAAACTTGGGATGGTCAAAACAACAATCTGGGTGGAATCGGTCTGCTCCAGGCGTGCCAGGACGTCCTCCAGCTGCTGCCGGGTGGTCGCTGATAGCATTCCGGCGGTGTCGTTTACGCGACCTGTGAGCGGCGGGACCTCCAGCGCCGGCAGGTTGCAGACCGCGAAAGCACAGATCAAACCGACCACGACCAGAAGTTGAATGACTCGATGGCGTTTTTGCATTGTCATAACATCAGTTTATCCGGTCCACCCTTGGCGTTATTCGCTAAACTTGACTTCGGGCGCACGCGCGGCACCCTCTTCGGCCTTGATGTATTCTTTGCGTTCCAGATGCAGCAGCAATTTGTTAGTGAGGCTGTTGGGAAATTTGCGAATCGAGAAATTAAAAGTTTCCACGCTTTGATTGTAGCGCTGCCGGGCGACATTGATTCGGTTTTCAGTGCCTTCCAGCTGGTTTTGTAAATCTTTAAAATTCTGATTGGCCTTTAAATCCGGGTAGCGTTCGACCACGACCATCAAGCGGGCCAGAGCCGAAGACAGCTCCCCCTGGGCGGCCTGCAATTGCTGCATTGCGGCAGGATTGCCGAGGTCGGCGGCCGAGACTTCAACAGATGTGGCCTTGGCGCGGGCATTGATTACGGCTTCCAGCGTTTCCCTTTCATGGGCGGCATAGCCTTTGACGGTTTCAACCAAGTTCGGAATCAGATCCGCCCGGCGCTGCAGGTTGGACTCCACGTCACCCCAGGCGCTGAAAACCGCTTCTTCGTATTGTTGCATGGTATTATAGCCGCAGGCGTAAAAGAAAAACGCCGCCAGGCCCACCAGCATCATTCGCAACATTGATTTGTGCATACTAACCTCCCTGAATGCTTCCAAGATAGAATTTCTGATTAATTGTGGACGCTTTAGAATTTACGACTTTAAGTTTGGAATCAGAAATAGGCAATTTTTTTGATGAGCAAGGCCGCACAAGGGTTTCAGCTTGAGGCGTACTTAAAGTACGTCGAGGGTTGAAACCCGCGGAGAACACTGCTCATCGGAAAAAGGGCCATTTATGACGCCAAACTTTATAGTTTGACCGTTATATAGTACCCCTGATCCCCTCTCTGCAGCAGTATGACAACCGATTGTTTTTGCCGGTATTTGACAATGGCTTTTTTAAAATCTTCTTTGTTTGAAATCGTCATGTCGTCAATCTGACGGATGACATCGCCCGGACGCGCCCCGATGCGATCCAGGAGGCTGTCACGGGCAATTTCGGTGATCACCACGCCCTCACGGGTCCGGATGCGATAATAGCTGCGGTTTTCTTTTGTAATATTGTTGACCCGAATTCCCATGGTGCGAAAGGCCAGGCCGTCAGCGCGCTCCATTGGGAAAACTCGGGATTTAATGGATACGGTCTTGATTTGATTGTCACGCCAGATCTGGGCTTTAAGTGAATCTCCAGCGGCATATGTCTTTTTGACCGACCAGTAATCCCGGGGCGAGGCTATTTTTTTTGAGCCGAGCGCTAATATGATATCGCCTTCCTGCAGCCCGGCTTTGCGGGCCGGGCTACCGGGCTCCACAGCTTTGACCACAACGCCTTTCTTATCGGGAACATTCAGGTAGCCGGCCAATTTGCGGTCCAGTTCCTGAATGTTGATGCCGATCCAGGCCTGGACGACCTCGCCGAATTGAATCAGGTCGGCGATAATTTTTTTGGCCTTGTTGATGGGAATCGCAAAACCGATACCCTGGGCTTTGGCGTAAATGGCCGTATTGATGCCGATCAGATCACCGTTGATATTTATCAACGGCCCGCCGCTGTTGCCGGGATTGATGGAGGCGTCTATCTGAATAAAATCATGAAATACCATTTCCTCGCTGCGCACGCTGCGATTGATGGCGCTAATGACACCGGTGGTCACCGTATGTGAAAAGCCGAAGGGATTGCCAATCGCAATCACGGTTTCACCGATCATCAGGTCATCGCTGCTGCCCATGTCAATCGCCGGCAACTGGTTTGGGGACGTAATCTGCAAAACGGCCAGGTCCGAGTCCGGATCGGCGCCGACGATTTTGGCATCGAACTCGCGCTCATCTTCCAGCACGACTTTGATCTTGCTGGCCTTTTCGATCACATGGGCGTTGGTAAGGATTAAGCCGCGTTTACCGTCGATGATCACCCCGGAGCCCAGGCTGGCGCTTTCCTGGCGGCTTTCGAAACGCGGGTCAAAGAAATCTTTGAAGAACTCTTCGAAAAACGGGTCCATACCGAAACCGGAGAAGGGATTAGCGCGCTTGCGGATGGTATACGAGGAGCTTATATTAACGACAGCCGGGCTGACTTTGCGTACGGCTCTCACCACCGGGCTTTCGCGCTCGCTTTTCAGGCTCCAGCCCGGTTGTGCAAAAACCGGAGCAAAAAGAAGAAAAAGCAAGGCACAAAGGATCGTAATGATCTTAATCTTTATTCGTATCGCATGTTTACACATATATTTCCTTTCAGCCCGGCAGCCTGTCTTGATTGGGCCCTCGCGTTCAATTGGGTTGCCAAAAATATAAACATCGTGCTGTGAAAATAAAGACGACTTCTTCTATTTTTAAAGCAGATCTGGTAACATGGGCCAAAAAAGTATTTCAAGCATATGAGCATTAAAACCATCGAAGATATACTCCCGCTGGTTAAAAAACCCAGCCGCTATCTGGGCGGAGAGATTAACCAGGTCAAAAAAGATCCGACCAGCGTCAAACTGCGTTTTGCGCTGGCCTTCCCGGACCTCTATGAAATCGGCACATCTCATTTCGGGATGCAAATCCTTTATCATATTCTCAATTCACATGCGGATATAGCCGCCGAGCGAGTGTTTGCACCGGGTATGGATATGGATCGACACCTCAGAGCTGCCGGGCTGCGCCTGTTTTCTCTGGAATCCCGTCATCCGCTTGATCACTTTGACATTATCGGATTCAGCCTGCTGTACGAGCTAAACTATACGAACATACTCACCATATTAGAGCTGTCAGGCATTCCGTTTTATGCCGCCCGGCGGGACGAATCCTTTCCGCTGATTATCGCCGGAGGCCCATGCACCTGCAACCCGGAGCCGGTCGCGGATTTTTTTGATGCCTTGGTTATCGGCGACGGTGAGAGCGTTATCCTGCAGCTAGCCGAATGCTGGCTAGAGTGGAAAAAGAACAGCAGCAGCAATAAAGACGCGCTTTTAAAACTCTGGTCAACGATTGAAGGCGTTTATATTCCAGCTTTCTTTAAACCGCACTATGATGACTGTGGATTTCAGAGACTGGAGCCGCGCTATGTGGATTATACCCGCGTGACCCGCACCCTTGTCGCCGATTTGGACCGGGTGGCCTTCCCGCACAAACCGATTATCCCCTTTGGCAAACCCGTACACGATCGCCTGCGGCTGGAGGTCGCCAGAGGCTGCACCCGCGGCTGCCGCTTTTGCCAGGCGGGCATGATCTACCGGCCGGTTCGGGAACGCTCACCGGATTCTTTGACCGACCTTTGTGACCAATCCATCAGCAGCACCGGTTACGAAGATATCTCCCTGCTGTCGCTAAGCACCGGCGATTACGGATGTATCGTGCCGCTGATGGAGCGATTGATGTTGCGCTATGCCAGCCAGAATGTCGCGGTATCCCTGCCGTCACTGCGGGCCGGAACATTGACGCCGGAGCTGATGGAACTGATCAAAACGGTGCGCAAAACCGGCTTTACCATTGCCCCCGAAGCGGGCAGCCAGCGACTGCGCGACGTCATCAACAAAAATATCAGCGATACCGAAATTATAAAAACAGTCAAGGATGCTTTTGACCTTGGCTGGCAGGTCATCAAGTTGTATTTTATGATCGGGCTTCCCACCGAAACCGAAGCGGATTTGAAGGCCCTGGTGGATCTGGTCAAATCCCTGCGACAAATCAAAAAGACCGCCGGGCGCCGGGGCA
>JASFGH010000213.1:0-6942 GCA_050123865.1 Desulfobacterales bacterium
TTATTATCTTTTTAAATGCAGATTAAAATGAAATGGATCGTACTCTTAACCGCGGTGGGCCAGATTATTTTGGTGTTTCCCGCATGAGGCTTTACATGAACAGAATGCAGCCCGCACATACAAACAGAAGTTTGACGCGTTTCTTTTGCAACTGTATATTAATGCTTGTATCTTTGCTGATCAGCGGTTGTTTTGAAAATTATGGGCGCTTAAAGCACAATGATGATATCACGCGGACCTTTCAGACCGATCAGGTCGAGCCCAATTATAAATACTATTATTATGGCAGAACGAATATGCCCTATGCCATTGTCGGAATTGATCGCGCCTATCACATGCGATCACGGGTCTGGCGTGAAGTCGACCACGATACCGAACAATTCTCAAAGATGGTATTCTGGGTATGGGACGACCCCCGTTACGCCTATCAACGAAATTTTACCCGGGGAGCGTATATCCTGGATCCGGCAGGCAAAAGAGTCGGTATCTGGTATTCCGGCCTCCGTTGGGCCGCGGTACGATTCGAAGACGACAGGCGCATTGTGGTCATGCCTGAGCCGCCTCTCTATGGCGGGCCTTGACCCTGCAATATTTTTGTTTTAAAACCGTTTTGATCACATAGCATTGTTTTTACAATCAAAAGATAAGCAAATGATATGCAAATGAAAATCAGATTCAATTGTTTTACAAAAATATCAGCGAGCTCATGCCGGTTGGCGTATATTTGCTCTGGTCTAATGGCAGTTACGTTGCTTGCCGGATGCTTCGCAAATTTCGGACGGATTCACTATAATGATGATGTGACCCGGGCCTTTGAAACCGACCAGATTGATGAGCGCTATAATTTCTATCAATATACAACCGGCATGCGGGTGTTTGCCATCATCGGACTTGACCCCAAACTGGAGCTGCAATCTCGAATATGGCGTGCTTTAGATGTAGACACCGAGGATTTTAAAGTGGCGACGTCTCGCATGTGGTATAACGACTTCCGAAACCCCAGGTCACCCCGGGGTGCATATATAATGGATCCCGACGGCGAAATAGTCGGTGTCTACTTCTCAAGTGTGCAGTTTGCCTCCATCAAATTCAAGCCGGAAAATCAAGTTATGGTGATGCTGGATACGACGCATTTTTTAGGGGGGCCAGGCGGCCCCAGGGAGCATTGAGCATCGTCCTGTCATTCGCCGCAAACTCTCCAAGCTGATACACAGAAACTTTGATCATCCGCCTCATCCGAAGCAGCCGCCAAGCAGCGCAGCCCAATCTTTTCAATTGCGCTGAAGACGACTGTTTTCTTGCGCTTGATCTCGGGTTCGATAAACCTGACTTTGCAAAGCTGTTACCAGCTAAACAGATTATAGAAGTTATTCAAAATACCAACAAGGTATAACGGATGAAAATCATTTTACCTCATTAATTTTCATGCAAAATTCAGGTAATACGCAGGCGGACAGGCGAAAAACGGACCACCTGACGGAATAATGATGGATTTTTGAGATCGGTTCTTGCAAAAGTTATGCATGTCGGGTAACAACCAACCTAAACCCATTTTGACCTAACTTTCAGTCTGAACCATAAGGGAGGGGATATGTCAGAAATACTGGACATTGTCAAAAACAGGGATCCGCAGGAAAATGAATTCCACCAGGCAGTCAGTGAGGTAATGGAATCGGTAAAACCGGTTCTGGACCAGAACCCGGTCTACCGGCAGGCCAAGATACCCCAGAGACTTGTCGAGGCCGAGCGCATCATTATTTTTCGTGTCCCATGGATGGATGACCAGGGAGAAATTCAGGTCAATCGTGGATTCAGGGTTGAAATGAACAGCGCGTTAGGCCCTTACAAGGGCGGGCTGCGCTTTCACCCGTCGGTTAATCTGGGTATCCTCAAGTTTCTGGCCTTCGAACAGGTTTTTAAAAATGCGTTAACCACCCTGCCCATGGGCGGCGGTAAGGGCGGGTCCGATTTTGATCCCAAGGGAAAATCAGACAACGAAGTCATGCGCTTTTGCCATAGCTTTATGAGCGAGTTATTCCGCCATATCGGACCCGATACCGATGTGCCCGCCGGTGATATCGGCGTCGGTGCCAGAGAAATCGGTTACCTATTCGGTATGTACAAAAAATTGCGCAATGAATTTACCGGTGTCCTGACCGGCAAAGGGTTGAACTGGGGCGGCAGCCTGATCCGACCTGAGGCCACCGGATACGGTTCGGTTTATTTTGCAGCTGAAATGATTGCAACGCGCAACGATGCCCTCAAAGACAAAACCTGTCTGGTTTCGGGCTCCGGAAACGTGGCCCAGTTCACCACCGAAAAACTGATTGAACTGGGGGCCAAGGTGGTCACCCTTTCGGATTCCTCCGGTTACGTTTACGACGAAGGCGGCATCGATTCAAAAAAGCTGGAATACGTCAAGATGCTGAAAAATGTCCGTAGAGGCCGCATCAAGGAATATGCCGAAAAATATTCAGAAGCAGTCTATACCCCGGTCGACCCGTCTTTAGATCATAATCCGCTCTGGAACCATAAGGCCGATTGTGCTTTTCCAAGCGCTACCCAAAACGAAATAAATGCCAAGGATGCTCAGAATCTGGTCAGCAATGGTGTCTTTGTGGTCAGTGAAGGCGCCAACATGCCCACCGAGCCCGATGGGGTCGATATCTTTTTGCAGGAAAAACTGCTCTACGGGCCCGGCAAAGCGGCCAACGCCGGCGGGGTATCGGTTTCCGGTCTGGAAATGACCCAGAATAGCATGCGCCTGGGATGGACCCGCGAAGAAGTCGACAATCGTTTGAAAATGATCATGAAAAACATCCATCAGACGTCGCTGGAGGCAGCCGAGCAATACGGCACCCCCGGAAATTACGTCAACGGGGCCAACATCGCTGGCTTTGTCAAAGTCGTCGATGCCATGCTTGACCAAGGTTTGGTTTGATTTTCAAACCCTAAATGGCTCTTTTTCCGCTGGCCTGTGTTCTCCGCGGATTTCAGCCCTCGACGTACTTCAAGTACGCCTCGAGCTAAAACCCTTGTGCGGCCTTGCCCAACGAAAAAAGCACTCATTTACGATTTGAAAATATTTTTTTAAACCTACTCAGACTTATATAATATAAACCACCAAAATAGATTCATACTGTGTTGTCCTCACCCAGAAAACCGTAATGAATATTTTGATTATTGCAGCAGCTGCGGGTTTGTTGGCGGGGCTTCTGTACTGTGAGAAAAATGAACTGCAGACAGCTAAACTGTCTGTTAAAACCATCCTTTCCACCCTGTTTATCCTGGCAGTCGTTATTCAATCCCGGCCGGTTACGGCCTATTACCTGTTTTTACTTGCCGGCATGCTTTTTTGTCTGGCAGGCGACGTGTTTCTGGCCTTGCCCCATTCCGGCATGTTTCTTCGGGGCCTGGTGTCTTTTTTGGTGGGGCATTTGTTTTATGTAACTGCTTTTGGTTACACGGCCGCAACCAACCGATGGACGCTTGTCGGTTTGCTCCTCAGCCTGATCTCCAGCGGGGGGGTGTATTTATGGCTGCGGCCTCATCTGGGTGCCATGAAAACCGCAGTGATCTGCTATATGGTGGTCATCAGTGTAATGGCAGTAGGTGCCTGGTCGATGCTGGGTGCTGATCGTCTCAGGCTGGCCGGGCGCATGCTGGCTTGCGGGGGAGCACTGTGCTTTTATGTCTCGGATGTCTTTGTCGCCCGGCAGCGCTTTGTCAAAAGCGAGTTTTTGAATCGGCTTATCGGCCTGCCGCTATACTATGGCGGTCAGTTTATGCTGGCGTTCTCAGTCGGCTTAATCGGTTGAGTCCGTTTCTTAAAGGCTACTGACCTCTGGCTGCTAGCTCTTTAGAAAGGCTGGGATGCTGGGATGCTCGAAAGCTGGGAAGCCTGTATGTTCACAATCTCAGAGGCTCTTAAGCTTTTGGGCTTTTCAGCCTTATAGCTTTCCAGCCTCCCAGCAAAACACCCACCTTGAACCCTGAACCCCTGAACCTCTGAACCTTATGATCTACCGAAGCGTAATCAGCAGCACGCCAATCAATACGATAATAACGCCGAATACCGTTTTTAAGGTAATGTTTTCCATGTCTTTGAAAAACAGGTAGCTCCACGCCAGGACCATCACCGGGTGCAGGCTGGCCAGGGGTGCGACAACGATCGCATCCCCATACGAGAGCGCGTAGAACAGCGTCAACCAGCCGGCCGTCAAGAAAACGCCCAGCCCGCATAAAAACAGCGCATTATTGCGGTTCAAGGAAATCTCAGCACGCATGCGTTTAAATATCAGACACAGCATGACATAAAACGCCAGCGATGTGGCAAATCCTATGGTTACCCCGAACAGCGGCTCATTCAGATGATTCAGGCCCATTTTGCGGATGACAATGGCCAATCCCACCAGAAAGGCGGCCAGCACGGCAAATATCAAATCCTTTTTGTGACGCACGGCCAGATGACCATCATTCTGGAAGTCTCTTTCAAAAGTAATGATCCCGCCAATGATCATGATGATTCCCAGACTGATACTGACCGTCAATTGCTCCTTTAGAAATAAGGCGGCAATAATGGCCGTGAACGCCGGACCGGTTGATAGGATGGACGATGACATCGACGGCCCGATGCGATCGATGCTGATAAAATATAGCCAGCGCACCAGAGCCGGTGATAATATGCCCGCCAGAATAAATAAGTAAAATGCCTTTGATTTGAGATGGTCGAATTGAACGTGAGGCATTGAAATCGCCAGCAAAATCAGCGTCCCCACCAGGGTTACCACCAGCATGGCGGTCGTGGGGTTTGTCCGCTCGATACCCTTTTTCATAATAATGGTGGTTCCGCTGATCAGCAGCGAAGAAAACAGCGCCAGGGTAATTGCCATCAATCTGCTCCGGTCGTCAATTGAGAAAATTTTTAATTTGTCGATTTACCGAATAGATTCTTGCCACATTTCCCTTGATGATTAAAGATCAAAATGATTTTTATCTTGTTTTATATCGTGTTCTCTATACAATTAGATCTTTAAAATGATGAAAAATCAGCTAAAAAATTCAACGACCTACTTCGGTACCTATGAAGCAAGGGAAGAAGCCTTTCGCAAGGGTGTATTTGCGCTAATTCCGCGGAAGTATGCCGGACCAAAATTGTTCTGGAACGACTTTGGTAAAATAACGCTTAATGAGTTACTTCGATTCATCAAGCAACCCATCGCTTATATTACCAGTAATCCCCGTGACTGTCTGGCATTTGGCACTCCTTGGCAAGTTTTGACCGCAGCCGCCCTGCGGTCCCAGAGCTCGGATAAACGGATTTCAGTCAATATTCCCGAAATTGCCGAAGCCTTCGGTATCATGGAGAATCTTTATCAGCCTATTCGAACTCTATCAGGGGGTGAGACTGTGAAGGTTTCACTGGCTAAATCTTTTGTGGTTTCAAATTCAAGTAACCGCATGGTAATCGCCAGCCCCTTCAGCTGGTTGTCCAGCGAAAATTTTGTTTACTTTAAGAATTTATTTTATCATTATCTTAACTGCGGCATTCCGGTCGATTTGCTTGCTCTGGAAGGCGAGGATTCCAACGAAACGCTCAGCGAGGCCTTTTCGGGAGTCACGAAGTCTAACGTTGAATTTAGTTTAAAGCTTGAAGATGTACGTATTTTACTGGGGTCATCTCTGAATCCAATATATTCTGAACAAACCTATGCGAGAGTGGAAAATTTTAAGCAAAGGCTCTGCTCTCCGTGTTTAGTAATTGGTAACAATGGCCAGGGTAAAAGTTTGATAGCCAAAGCGCTGGCCGGTGCCCTTTCCTATCAGGGTGTCGCCGAAATCGGGACTGAAGGAAAGACTGGCCCTCCCAGATTGTTGTTTCAGGATGTGATCACCCAAACGCTGCTGCGATCATTTAACGCTATTGCCCGATCGGCCGTCTGCCAGAACATGGACATGCCCATAGCTTTTTATGAACAAATTCTAAACGCTTATCGAACGTTTACAAAAGAATCCCACTCAGGGCTTACTCCATCTGAGCCTTTCAAGGACTGGGGGTTTCGGTCACTGTTGGAAGTCAAGGCCATCCTAATGGCTATCCGGTTGTGCGGCAAGCCATCTGCTATAATTATTGATGAACCCGATTGGGGGTTGACACGGGCATCCGCAGCTGCCTTCGTTTCAGCTATCATTTCGGTCTGTCACGAGTTTACCGTACCGGTTATACTCATTTCGCATAAACCCTGGTGGCTTAATCTGGCAAAAAGCGTCCTGCGGGTACGACGATCAGCTAAACAGATAAAGGAAGAAGGAAAGTATTCTTTTACCATCAATCTAACCGCAGCCCCAGCGGAGACAAGCGAGCGTAAAGACGTAATGGGCGGCGACTAAGACATTTTATGCTGCATACTAAAACAATTAAGCCAACATGCACTGGAAGTTAAAACTTATTTTTTTTGTTATCCTTTCGGTACCGGCTTTTAGCGGATATCCGCTTAATCTGTTAGATACAGAAATCATTTCCGGCATTACCAGGGGATGGTTTCTATACTTCATTCTTATCAATTCATCCATACTGGTGGTTAATGGGAAACAGTTTTTTGAAAATACTGTGGCCATCGCAGCTTTGATTTCATTGCCGGTGGTTTTTCTGGGAGCAGCCATATCCTATTTAATCTATTGGTCAGGGCTGGGTTATGCCGACGGCCCCCCCGCATATAGTTCGCACTATATTTCTCTGTGCATTACCATGTTGACGGTGATACCGCTATCGCTGACAATGATTGCCGTTGTTCCGTTTCATGAAGTCGAGCATAACCTGCTAAAAAGCAGATCGGGTGTTTCAAAATTCCAGCGATTTTTTCTGATGTTTTTGCGGGTCTTTAATCACATCATTTATTCAGTTATACCCAACATCATTGAAACTCTGAGGGAAGAACGGTG
>JASFGH010000214.1:0-6923 GCA_050123865.1 Desulfobacterales bacterium
ACCGGCTTATGGATGCCATTCGTCAGGTGGTACCAGTGTTGCCCGTTTCACTGGTGGCAACCGTCTTGCTCGAAGCCCAACCCGATGGCCTTCATGCCGCAGAGGTGCAAGAGCGGGTGAATCGATGCATTGCCGAACTCGAGCGCCTCGGCGCGCACGTATATCTTTCACCCCAAAATCGGGTGGAGTCTATTCTAAATGCTCTGAATATGCTAAAATTAAGAAAGCTCGTCGGGGAGTCAGACGGCGTTTACTGGGCGGTTCCGGATGAAGTGACTGTCCTGACCTATTACACCAATGCGATCGCCCATTGGCGTCAGCGTGAAAACAGATTGAATAGTTAAATTATTCAGATAGTTATGAAGTCACTTGGCAGCTGGCTTCGTTATACTTTGGGGAAAAAAGATGCCAAAGAAGACAAGATCGGTCTGCATCCAATCTGTATTCATTTTGCTCATATTGAATGTTGCGCTCAGCCTGCAGGCGGAATTTTATAAATATGTCGATAAACAAGGCCAGCCCTTTTTTGTCGATGACCTGAGCCAGGTCCCCCAGGAGTATCGCAAAAAGGTTGAGATTTACCGGGAAAAGTATGACCATTTGCCGGAAGACCAGCAGAAAACCCAACTGGAAACCGATCAAAAACAGCAGCAGGCCTTGGAGCTTGAAAGACAACACCAGTTGGAGCGTGACCTGCAACAGGCCGCTGAACAGGAAGCAGCAGAAAAACAGCGGCAGGCGGAACTGGCCCAAAAAAGAGACCGCGAAACACCGATCATCATTAAAGACAACCGGGTTTTTGTACCGACGATGATCGGAAACAATGGTGTTGAAGTGGAGACCCTGTTGCTTTTGGATACCGGCGCATCGCAAACCGTCATTCACCGTGAAATTGCCAGCCAACTCAACATCATCGCCCTCAAGAAAGGGTTGTCTCAGGTAGCCGGGGGCCAGCAAATCTATACCGAGATGGGTAAAGTCGACTATATCAAAATCGGGCCTCATAAGCTACAAGGCGCCAACATTTTGATCATAAATCACGAGGGTGCGGCCGTCACCCATAACGGACTGCTGGGCATGAATATTCTGAGGAATTTCAACTACAATATTGATTTTGAAAACCAAAAAATTGTCTGGCAACCCTTACAATAGATTTCTTTTGCCGGCGCTACACGTTCCCCTTGTAAGGGTTCATCCTAACGGATTGAGCGGCTGACCGAAAATAATGAATGGACCCAATGGCATAGGGTATCTGTTTCCGAGAACGGTTGAATCCGCTATCATGTCAGAGTCGAGCGAAATTTTAGATTGGGGCATTGCGGTCATACGCTGGTTTCAGCAATTCAGTCCCAGCCTGGATTTGCCTTTTAAAACCCTGACCTTCATGGGAAATCTGGAGTTTTTCCTTTTGTTCATGCCTCTGCTTTACTGGTGTTTAGACCGCTGTAGTGGTGCCAGATTGCTTGTCCTTTTTTTAATCTCTGCTTATATTAACTCCATCGCCAAGGTATTTGCTTCCCAGCCGCGTCCCTTCGAATATGATTCAAGGGTCAAGGCGCTGGTGCATGCCGGTGGCGGTGGATTGCCGAGCGGCCACACCCAGAGCGCGGTTGTGGTCTGGGGCTTCATTGCCGCCCAGGTTAAACGGGCAAGCATGTGGATCCTTACCGGTTTTCTAGTAATCGCAATCCCCCTGTCGCGGCTTTACCTGGGTGTTCATTTCCCGACAGATCTTCTCGGGGGCTACCTGATCGGAGCGGCCTTACTGACAGCCTATTTGCGGTTCGCCCCTGTGATTGAAGCCGGCTTGGTTAAAAGGGGAATCCGCTGGCAAATGGCAGCAGCGATCGGGCTGCCCATCGGTCTCATCCTTTTGAGTCCGGCAGGCGCGCGCTACGCCGTGACGGCCGGCAGCGTCCTGCTGGGGTTTACGCCTGGGATGATTCTGGAGCGTCGCTGGGTTCGGTTTGATTGCGGTGGCAGCATCTTAAGGCGGTCCTTGCGGTTTGTTGTGGGCATGGTCGTTGTTGTGGCTTTGTGGGCGGGGCTCAAGGCCGCTTTTTCAGGTCTGGCGCCGGCAGTATTTTTTCAAATTTTGCGATATGCGTTGATTGGTTTATGGTGCTCCTGGGGTGCGCCCTGGTTGTTTGTGCGAATCAGACTTGCCGAAACTGAATAAATCATATGGCTTACCACTTACTTGCAGATGGGGTGCTGGGCATTCATTTTTCATTTGTTGTGTTTGCAATGCTAGGAGCACTTTTACTCATCCGCTGGCCGCGGATTGTATGGGGACATCTTCCGGCAGTCGCCTGGGCAGCCTGGATTGAGTTTTCAGGAAATATCTGCCCCCTGACGCCGCTGGAGAACGCGTTGCGAATCCGGGGCGGGGGCAGCGGTTATGTTGGTGATTTTGTCGGTCACTATATCCTGGGATTGCTGTACCCGGACGGTCTAACCCGCCGGATCCAGATTGTTTTCGGGGCGCTTGTACTGGTCATTAACATGGCGATATATGGATATGTATTCTTCTGGCGCAAGAAAAAGCGGCTGAATGAATAGATGCGGTTTCAAAACGCCTGAATGGCGCCTGCAACCAAAGCCGTTTTCAAGGCTCGCTGAAACATCGCAATTCAATGGATGCCTAAAAAGTAACAAAACTAATCGTTTAACACGTTTTACGGATCGAAAGGAGTGTGCTCGTGCAGACGAATCTGGACACGCATCGCAAGACCATTGGCTATGTACTGTGGCTTTTTGGTTTCACCGGTTCCCATCGTTTCTACTACGGTTATCCGGTTATGGGGACCATTTATTTTTTCACGCTGGGAATCCTGTTCATCGGTTGGATCGTCGACCTGTTTCTGATTCCATCCATGGACCGTAAAGCTGATTTGCGGTTTACGGCCGGCAAAGTTGATTACAATCTGGCCTGGATTTTACTAACATTTCTGGGCCTGTTTGGAATCCATCGAATGTACATGGGAAAATGGTTGACCGGGATTTTGTATTTGCTCACCGGGGGATTGGTGGGATTCGGCGTGATTTATGATTTCTGGACCTTAAACGATCAGGTGACGTTGATCAACAGCAAGGCATAACGGCAAGACTGAGTTCTTCAGTTTAGGCTTTCAAATGCAATGCCGCCCATCCAAGCGTTCGGCATAAAAGATTCATCTCTCAAAATTCCTTTCTAACGCAATAGCCTGTGGTTTCAGCAATGCTGTTCTCGCCTTTTCATCGATTTACAGGTTGACAGCGCCAAGGAGAGTCATTAAGTTGCTCTTTTGAGATATTTCTCATAAAGGAGCCTGTTGCCATGGTTAGACCCCGCAAGGACCGCATGGTCGCTTACAATCCGGAAATCAGCTACTTTAAACCCCGGGGCATTCCCATGATGAAGCTGGAAGAGGTGCATCTGACAGTTGATGAGCGCGAAGCCATCCGCCTGTCAGATCTGCAAGGCTTGTCGCATGAAGATGCCGGTCAGCGTATGGGCGTTTCGCGAGCCACGTTTGGCCGTATTATCCAGCACGCCCGGCAGGTTGTTGCCGATGCGCTCATCAACGGTAAGGCGATCAATGTCGGGGGCGGCAATTATCGTATCGTTGATCAGAATCGAATATTTCGCTGTATAAACTGTCGCCATGTTTGGGAAGAAGCCAAAGGGACTGGCAGACCGCATCATTGCCCGGCCTGTAAGAAAGATGATTTCCATCGCTTTTTAGAAGACGAAAAGGCTACGCCTTAATACGCACTCATATAGGAGATATTCAAAATGGTCGATATTCAAGACAGCATGCCGCCTGATCCCCAAAAAATTGAAGAACAGAAGGATGCGGCGGTGAAAACCTCATTGCAGAAAATAAAGCACAAAATTATCGTTATGAGCGGCAAGGGCGGTGTCGGCAAAACCAGTACCGCCGTTAACCTATCCACGGCTCTTGCCGACACCGGACACAAGGTCGGCATCATGGATGTCGATTTACACGGCCCGGACGTTCCGCGCATGCTGGGTCTGGATGGCATGCCGGAGCTGATGTCGAATAAAAAACTCAGCCCCATGAAATATTCGGAAAATTTAAGCGCCATGTCGATCGAGTCTTTTATCCCCAGCAAGGACGACGCCATCATCTGGCGCGGGCCAATGAAATATTCGGCCATCCGGCAATTTATCGGTGATGTCGAATGGGGGAATCTTGATTTTCTGGTGATTGACAGCCCTCCTGGAACGGGAGATGAGCCGTTGACAGTGGCTCAAATCGTATCGGATGCCAGAGCCGTTATTGTAACGACGCCTCAAGAAGTCGCTCTGGCCGATGTTCGCAAATCCATTAATTTTTGCAAAACAGTCAAAATGGAAATTTTTGGGCTTGTCGAGAACATGAGTGGCCTGAATTGCCCCCATTGCGGTGAAATGATCGATCTCTTCGGATCCGGTGGTGGTGAAAGAACGGCCCAGCAAACCGGCATCCGGTTTCTGGGAAGAATTCCCTTCGACCCCAATGTCGTTGCCTGCGGGGATTCAGGGGCCTGCTTACAGAAAGTCCATGCCGACACGGCGGTATCCCGGGCGTATGCTGATGTGGCTCAAAAGCTCGCACAGCTCGCTTGAAATTATCTTAAAAAGGTTGCGCCCGCTACCCGTTAGCCCGTTTGCCGATGAAAAAACCGCTTGTATTTTGTGATTTCAACGGGCTTAACCGGCTCAACGGACCAACCAACAACCGTGGCCTACTGGTTTTGATATAATTACCAGTGCCATATCTCATTACTCATACCCTATTGAATAAATTATTGTGATGAAGATTAAGATTACCACCCTGGTTGAGAATACGGTCGGCATCGGCGGCAGCCGGGAGCTTATTGCCGAACACGGACTGGCATTTTTGATCGAAACCGGAACGCAACGCATTTTATTTGATACCGGGCAGTATCTGGCTTTGGAAAACAATACCCGCGTTCTTGGCGAGGATCTGGCGACCATTGATACGGTGGTGCTCAGTCACGGTCACTACGATCATGCCGGCGGTTTGAAGCATCTGCTGGCGTGCAATTCAGATTTTTCGTTGTATGCCCACCCCGGTGTCTTTGCCCGCAAAATTGTCAAGCGCAAAAGGCAATACCGCAAAGTCGGAATTTCCGTCAGCAAAGATGAGCTGGTCCAAAAAGGAATCAGATTATGCCTGAGTACGGCCCCGGTGGAACTGACCCCCGAAATTATGACCACCGGTGAAATACCTCTGGCATCGAGTTTCGAATCTGTGGCCGAGGGATTTTTCGTCGAAAAAAACGGCCGTCGGGACCCCGATGCGCTCGCAGATGATCTAGCCCTGATTCTAAAGACCGCTAGAGGAGCTGTGGTCGTTCTGGGATGTAGCCATCGGGGCATTATCAACACCCTTCAGCATGTCAGTAAAATTACCGGCCAAAAGCGAATTTACGCAGTTTTAGGCGGGCTGCACCTGGTCAAAGCGACTGCCGCAAAATTGGAGACCATCATGTATCATTTGCAGCGCTTTGATTTGCAGCGGATCGTCGTGGGGCATTGCACGGGCAATCATGCCATTCAGGCGCTATATGCCCGTTTCAAAGATAAAGTGGTTCAGAATACAGTTGGACATACGTTCAGCGTTTAACGCTTGCCCTGCTTTTCATCTATGACTGGCATTCATTGACTGCCAAATCTACCATCATCAAAATTTTTTCGGGTTAGAAACCAGATCGTGCAGGACTCGCGGAATTTGCAATAGATATCCGGATCCCGGCAATCCAGACAGTCCTGGCACATGTCAATCTGGTGCTTTCGGCACTCATAAAAGGTTTGGCGCTGCGGATGATTCGCACAATGTCCCAATTTTGATTCCTGTTGTTCTTTCATATGTTCTATTTGTCTCTAATCTTTGTGCGGCCATCGTTCCCCCTCACGCTCTTCGGTGAAATAGCAGAATCGATTCCACTCGAGCTCTTTACCGGAGATGGGACAGCGCAGTTTGACCTTGCGATCACTGACTCCCAAAACCTCCCAATCGCCTTTGCGGGGACCGCCATCAATGTAAGGTTTAAAAAAAAGGACCGAATCGTTGCTCATCGTTCATCTCCTCCAAAGTTGCCGTATGCACGCATGGATCTTCATTGTGGGCCAAATTCTCGGATACGCGCAAGTGCTTAACAATCCAGACGTATCGGCAGAAGTTTTTGGGTTGCACGATCATATACGGATGAGTCAAGGTATATCCGGAAATGGTAAGTTTCAAGCATATTATCATCCACACTCGATATCAAACCGATTTATCGATCCGCAAAGCCTTTTGACATCATGGGGGCGTATGGCTTATAGTCCTCCTTTGGAGTCGATATTCTGTTTGGGACCCATTCCCATTATAGGAGGGTTAGCAATGCCGTTCGGCTATACCGGAAAAATCCTGCGTGTTGATTTGACGACGCAAAAAATCGCATTTGACGAACCCGATGAGGCCTTTTACCGATCTTACCTGGGGGGGCGGGGTATCGGTTATCATTATCTGATGCAAGCGGTGCCGGCCGCCACCGACCCATTTTCAGCGGAAAACATTCTGGTTCTGGCCACCGGTGTGATGACTGGCGCGCCATTGCCGGCGGCCTGCCGTTTTGCGGCGGTGGGCAAGTCACCCCTGACAGGAACGGCCGGCGAATCTGAAGCGGCCGGTTTTTTTGGCCCTGAACTGAAGATGGCCGGTTTTGATGCCGTGGTTTTCAGCGGTCGGGCGGAAAAGCCGGTCTATTTATGGATCACCGATGGAAAAGCGGAATTAAAAGATGCCAAAGCGATTGCCGGCCTGGAGACAAAAGAAGTCGAAGATGCCATCCGCCATGAATTGGGCAGCACAAAAATTCGGGTGGCGCAGACCGGGCCGGCCGGCATGAAGCGGGTGCGCTTTGCC
>JASFGH010000215.1:0-6842 GCA_050123865.1 Desulfobacterales bacterium
GGATTTCACCGGATGAATTAAAAGAAGTGGCCCATGTTTTTGCGGAAAAACTGAACCGTGCCTCGGGCCCTGTACGAATGCTGATACCGCTTAACGGATGGTCGTCGGTGGACATACCGGGTAATCCGACACACAATCCCGCAGAGGATCGCATTTTCATCGAAACACTTCGCGAAAAATTGAATTCTGAAATCCAAATTGTTGAAGTCCAGGCCAATATGGAAGATGAAGCCTTTGCCGGGGCAGTTGTTACGGCTGCATTGGAAATTTTTTAAATGGCAATCCAGGAATTTACCTTACAAACCGAGGAAGATGCATATAATCTGACTGCCAGTGTCCGATTAATCGGCGAGGATGTGCTGGTGGCCATCTGGGGCGGTGAAAGACCGCATATCGGAGCGGTGGCGGTTGCCCTGCCGCGCCCGAGCCTCAAAGACCCGGCGGTTACCAGTTCCAGCGCATCCGTTATCTGCCTGGTGGGGCACAAGGAAGATGAACTGGCCAAGGCTGCGGCCGAAATTCTGGCGGCTGTGCTGAAAACGCAGGTCGTTGTCACGGCCGGAATCCACTGGGACAACCTTGCCCCTGAAGCTATCCAGCATATCGTCCGCAACAGTGAAATTCTGGTGGATATGATTTTGGCCAGGCTTTCCGCCGAAACTTGATCTCGTTAAAAGAATTCGGGGATAGATGTAAAAATTTATTCATTTAATCCAAAATCATATATATTAAAAAATAAAGTTATATACACAAAAGGAAAAATTGATGGCGAAAAGAATCGTGATCGGCATATCCGGGGCCAGCGGGGTCACTTACGGTGTTCGCCTGCTAGAGGTGCTGCGGCAAACGGATTATGAAACCCATTTGATCATTTCCAACGCCGGCCGGCTAAACATCGAAATCGAAACCAGCTGCAAGCCCGCTGAAGTTGAAGCCATGGCGGATGTTGTCTACGATCATAAGGATATGGCCGCATCCCTGGCGAGCGGTTCCTTTTTGACCGAAGGCATGGTGGTCGTACCCTGTACCATTAAATCGCTTTCCGGTATCGCCAATTCCTATAATGAAAACCTGCTGGTACGAACGGCGGATGTGACCTTGAAAGAAAAGCGCAAATTGGTGCTGGTGGTCAGGGAAACACCGCTGCATGTGGGACACCTTCGTCTGATGACCCTGGCCGCCGAAATGGGCGCCCACATATTGCCCCCGGTTCCTTCATTTTACCACCAACCCGAGACCATCGAAGATATTATTGACCAAACCATCGGCAAGATCTTTGACTACATGGGCATCGAACACAATCTGTTCAAACGCTGGGGGGAAAACAATCAAATCGAAAAACCCCGCAAAAAGGATAACCGAATTTTACTCGCTAAAAAGAAATGATCGGGCCGCCGGCTGCTATCTGCCAGCATTCTTGCTACAAGAAAAGCATCTATAAACATCTTCTTCGTTTCTATTATCAAATGACTTTAAGATACCCGGCGCCGGCATCAATCCCTCCCCAAAATCCTTCCCTGACATGGTGTTCTTCCGCTGACGCAATTTGAGCAATTTTTAGTAAGCTTATAGGTACTTATTGTGATTGCCCATGACGGTGCTGGTATTGATGTTGGTTTTGATTCTGTTGCTGTTCATCCTGCTTGACTTGGTACTGATTTTGATGTTGATGCTGGTTTTGGACTTGCTGACCGCCACCGTTGCTGTTACCGTTTCCGTTATTGCCACTGCCGCCATTGCCGCCACAGTCTCCTCCACCGCTGCCGTTTCCTCCACCGCCGTTGCCTCCGCCAGCTCCGCCGCTGCCACCAGATCCAGCACCACCGCCTCCGTTACCTCCACCTGAGCCACCACCGTTGCCGCCTCTTGCTAATATCATTACACTCTCATGCAGAGGGTTAGCGACATCGGTGATCACCAGTGCTTGATTTTTGCTGCCTTCTTCCGGCAGAGGGTTCGACGCAACCAGGCTCCAGGCCGGCAAAGTAATGAACAACATTCCAAAAATACAAATCATTTTATTTAAAAGCATTTTTTTCATTTCATCCTCCTCTATCCATTTTAGTTAATAATTAATCCGAAGATCGGTATCCAGCCGGGATGTGCTGCCGAAACGAATTTCAAATTCTGCGGCTGTGAGTAAACCTTAAAACGAGTTAACTATTAAACGGAAGGAGAGGTAAAAGGTTACAGATTTTTACTTATAATTTTAAAATTTATAAGAAAAAGGTAACGTAAAGATTTACTTAAGAAAAGATACGCACGGGTTAAAGAAAGCGCATGTATACTTTTTACTGCAACAAGAGCTAAAGGTTATTTTATCTCGATTCATTCATCCGGCAGTTTTGTTTTTATTTGTTACCGCCAGCACCTCCGCCACCCGGTCCGGAACCACCGGCACCCCCGCTGCCTCCCGAACCACCGCCATCCCCGCTGCCTCCGGAACCAGTCGACCCTCCGCCGGCATTACCGCCGGAAGTTCCGCTGCTGCCCGCGCCACCGCCTGGGACTCCTTGAAATCCTTTGCCTTCCTCAATGGCTGCGGAATAGCTGCGGGCAAGATTTTGCGGCTGAAACTGGCGAGCCTGCGTCATGAATGCGTTTCGCATAGCGCGCATGTCCTGATGGTTGAATCCTTTGTTCAGCGCACCGGCCAGCATATTTGTGACAGCCTGTGAAGACACTCCCAGCCGTGAGACGTCTTGGGCAGTTTTAAAACACTCCAGAGCCAAGCTGTAAGCTCTTTCGGTGTTCATTGATTGCGCTCGCTGTTGAATCTTTTGCATAATCTTTTCAGCGTCCTCTTTTGCAAAACCGGCAGCAAGTGCAGACGACAGAGTACTTCCGAGATTGGCTGTCTGGGAATTATTTTTAGAGAGTTGCGCCACAAGCTGGTATGCAAAAACATTCCGTGACTGGACCGTTGCCATTGCTGCCATGATCAGCGAGGGTTCCACCCCTTTGGCCATTCCCTCAAATGCCTTGTTCATTATGGGCTGAACAGGCATACTGCCGTTTTTGGCTTCGATCATCAGGGCAAGCGTCAGTTGGATCTGGTGCTCGTCAAACTCGTTTTGCAGCATAGCGCGGGTGAGTTTAACGACGTTATCCTGCTGCAAGCCACTCTGAATCGCATGACGGGCGCTGTCTTTCACAGCCTGGGGTGAATCCGGCGACAGGCTGTCATCGATGACGTCACCTATAGCGGCATTTGCAAACAGTATCATAAAAAGCATAACGGCAGCAGCAATGCCAGCGCATCGATCGGTGTTTTTTCTTTTAGGGAACAGCAAAATAAAAAGTTTCATTTCTGATATGATCCCTTTACCTTATTTGAATTTTAAATGCAGTTTTGTTGAAGACATAAATTAATCAATGTGATCCGTTCTTCGGAATCCAATATACTCTCGGTCGATTATCTTTCCGGGATAAAAACGCAATTTTTGGAACCGAAATCATCTTTTTCATATAAATCGCATTTCGGCAGGTAAACAGTACCGTCCACGATGTAAAAATACCGAAATTCGGAGTTAGGTGCGACAATCACCGCCCAGCGGGAATCCTTCAACCGGCTGGCACGGTGAGGGTTATAAGCGTCCAAGGATGAAACAAACTCTACCTTTTTGGCACCCGGCGCTCTGAGATAAAATGTTACATGGTCCGATTGTGTCTCGTGATAGTGAGTTGCCGCACATCCTGCAAGACAGAGGGTAACAGCAGTCATTTGCAAAAATAGTCTTTTCATGTTTTCATATTGATGGCCAGAATAGAGTTTTCGCCGCCAAAATCATCCTTTTCACGAATGGGTATCGTGGGATCCGGTATCCTCCGACGCCCCTCCAGTATATAGCAAAGCCGGTGTTCGCCGGCCGGCACTTGGAGGACGATCTCCCAGTAACCGCTGGTTCCACTTTTTCGCATGGGGACTGCTTCCCAGCCCAAGAAACTACCACTAATTTCCACCCGGCTCACATCCGGCTGATAAAGGACAAACCGATGGCTAGACAACATAATTTTGTCCGGCTTCGGGGCCACCATGAAAATGAGCAGAAGAGCAGCCACAAGACCGGCGGCGAAAATACCCGCCGGGCGCCACAGGGCAATGGCAAACCGGCGTTTTTCCCTCAATATGACAGACGGAACGCGATAGGTCACATCTCCGCGAATCAGTTTTTCCTGACGTAGCAGATTAACGGCGTCGGCCTGGAATGACGCCTTTTCGTGCACGGTTTCGACGAAATAGATCTTCTCGTCAAGACTGAGCTCGTCGTCAATATAGCTGCTTATCAAATCATCCTTCATATATCACCTTTATTCATTATTTTTTTAATTTTCACGCGTGCGCGGTGAACCCGGACTTTGACGTTGGCTTCGCTGGTGCCGGCAATCCGCGCTATCTCCAGGTAGGGCAAACCGCTACTGACTACCAGCGACAGGATGTCCCGTTCCTCCTGCCCCAGTTCCTGCATGGCCGATAGCACCCGCCGGTAGTCCTCGCGCACCATCATGTGCGTTTCCGGGTTGTGTCCGGAAGGCTCCTGTACATCCAACAGCGCTGCATCACGCCCCTGTTTGCGGTACGCGTCCATAAGGGCATTATGGGCAATCGTGTAAAGCAAAGACGCATTTAGACGTTCATCACCGTATTTTTCAAGATACCGCGTAAAGCTCTCCTGCAGGATGTCGCCGGAAAGGTAATAATCCCCCGAACTCCTCATTAGGTATGCAAAAAGTCTATCCCGCTGCTTTTTATAGAATAATCTGAAATTAGACACTTTTTTATATAACGATCGAGGGATTAAAAGGTTACGAGCTGATCGAACAAAAAGCGATCAGAGATAGCAGGAATCAATATATCTCTTTACATTGAATCCTTCTTGCCCAGGGAGGGAACTCACCTAATATCGACATAGGGGCAAATTAAGGGGAATAAATTTCAATATCCTTAATTCTTTCCCTCCTTTGCCGGAAAGGGGTCACAGGAGCCTGTCCAAAGCGCCTTGGGTTGTGAGAATTGGCCCAGGAGAGTGCGATACGGCACACTTGGTTTCAGACGCAGGAAATTCTTATTAAGAAATCTTGGTTCAATTCAATTTGATGGAGGCATCATTTTTAAACCTCAAACAAATCGATGCAGAGAGAATCATGCGCAGCGCTTAAAAACTGCATCAATCTGTTGAATGTTGCTGGCGGTTGCACCCTTTAGCCGATGACCGAAAAACTTGAATCTTTATTGATTGAGCGATTCCGGCTGAAAAATCCCACGTTGAGATTGCGCCGCGTATATTTCATATAAAACTGGAAAGGATCTGCATCGTGATCTAGCCCCTTCTCGCAGGCATCGATCAGTTCAGCCATCATCGCCCCCGCAACCGGGGCGTTTTTGTACTGATTGCCACTGGTGCCGATTGCCATGTAAAATCCAGGGAGGTCGGATTTGTCGTAAATGGGAATCCAGTCATCACTGCAGTCATAGAGATCAACCACGCCCTGATACTGGTTGGGGATGGCCAGATCGTTGACCCGCATTCCTTCGCGCATGACCATGCACTTGAATTGGTCGGTAAAGTTGGTGTCGTAATCGTCCGGGTCGTCCACCCACAAGAGCGGATCACAGTCCGGATCTTCACTGCCGATCAAAATGTGATTGCCCACCTCGGGGCGCGAATAGCAACCGATGTCTCCGTCAGACAGCATGTAACCATCGCGCTCCCAATTCATTCCCTCGGGCGCGGGCACATGGGCAACTTCCTGCTTCATCGGCCGTGTCTTGATCTTCATCGACTCTTCTACACCGGCCATTCGATTGATTAAAAAGGAGTGGGGGCCTGCCACATTCACGACAACCGGGGCTTCGATTTCAGTGCCGTCTGCCAGCCGAACACCGGCTGCCCGCCCCTGTTTCTGCAGAATTTCAGCCACCTGTGCATTGTAAAGAAATTCACCCTGCTTGGCTTCGGCAGCTACCTGGACGTTATGGGCCGATAGTTTGGGGTCTGAGATATAACCGGACTCGGGGATCCAGAGGGCACCGGGAATGGTTTCCGCGGTGGGTTGACCGAATTCCGGATCGTCGATCCATTTTTGGGGAAAGTAGCTGGCAAGGTTAACGTTGGGCAGGTAGCGACTGATTTCTTCCGGCTCAACTTCCAGATAGCCGATGCCAAATTCGTCCAAGGCCGTTTTCACGCGGCTAAGGTTCTTATTGACAGGCGTTTTAATGACCAGAGCCCCGGTGTTGCGGTATGTGACCATGCCTTCGGGATCTCTTACGCCGAGATAGGTGGGCCAGTCCAGCCAGTAGTAGTAGCCTTCTCGTGCCAGCGCCACGCCTTCGGTTGTGGAGTAATGGAACCGAATAATGGCGCATGACCCGCTCGTGGAACCCATGCCGGCATCACCGAGTTTGTCCACACTCAGGGTCTTATAGCCCCGCTTAGCCAGTTCGAAGGCTACGCAACACCCGATTACACCAGAACCGATAATGACCGCATCGTATTTTTTTTGCATCAAAGTCCTCCTTCTTATGCGGAACTATAACTCCAAAAAAGGCTGGTGATCTCCCCTATCATTTTCCACCCTCACCCAACCTCCCCCGTCAAGGGGGAGACGTTTTTTCTTCCCTCCCCTGGCGGGAGGGATTGAGAGAGGGGGATAAAATGGCGTCTTCCTTATTTATGCGTCATAGATCCGTTTTTATTAATAGCAAAACGCTTTTTTGACAACCACTATAAACGGATAGTTTTGAATAAATCTTCAATATCAAAGAAGGGCGCAGCTTTCAAGAGAGCATCCTTCTATTGAGGCTTACAGGTCCAAGTTTTTTACCCTGCTGGTAACAG
>JASFGH010000216.1:0-6836 GCA_050123865.1 Desulfobacterales bacterium
GCATCGATCAACAGTATGACCCGCAGACGGTGATGCTATCATGGGCGGTATAATTGTTCAGGGTTTTTTAATCAGCGGTCTTTACGCACTCGTTGCGGTGGGCTTTACGATGATTTTCAGCGTCGGGCGGGTGCTGAATCTAGCCTACGGCGTCTATATCATGATCGGCGGTTATGTCTATTATGTCCTGGCGCAATTGCTGGAATTGCCTAAAATCCCGAGTTTTTTCGGTGCGGCATTGGCAGGGGTTGCCTTTGGCGTCTTAACTTACCTCGGATTGGTCCGGCGCCTGCGTGACAATCCCATTGCTGTTGAAATTTCCACCCTCATTCTGGCCGTCGTCATGCAGGCGGTGGTCATCATTATTTTCTCACCGGCTCCCAAGGCCATCTGGCCGATGATTCCCGGCGTGATCCGCCCATTTGGGGTTCCGGTGACCTGGACCATATTTCTGGCCATGATCATTAGCTGGGTTATTTTGGGCGCTTTGATGCTATTTGTGCATAAGACCGCGCTTGGCAGAGCCATTCGAGCCGTCTCAATGGACACCAAAGGCGCTCTGGTGGCCGGTATTGACGCTGAACGCATCAACTTGCTGACCTGGGGTCTGTCCGGCGCACTGGGGGCAATTGCCGGTGTCTTTTTTGCCTCCTACACCCAGCTGGATCCGACCATGTGGGTGTTCCCGCTGATCATTGCTGTGGCAGTAGTCATTGTCGGTGGAATCGGCAGCATTATTGGCAGCCTGATTGCCGCTCATATTGTTGGATTTCTGGAAACCGTTACGACCACTGTTATTGCTCCGGAATTAAGGGGTGTTTTCACGATGTTGTTGATCATCATCATTCTGGTCATCATGCCAAAAGGCTTGCTGGGAAAAGAAGAAATTTAATGTGAAGGGGGCGTTTTGAAAAAATCGATGTCCTGGTGGCTATTTTTTGCTGTTGTGATGGGTTTGATTCCGCTTGTCAGTTCCAGCCATACCCTTCGCATTTTTATCTTTGCCAATTTTCTCGCTATTTTTGCCATGAGCTGGGATGTTCTTTCGGGATATACCGGCTATATCAGTTTCGGCCATCCATTTTTGATTGGCATTGCCGGATACACCACCGCTATGCTGACCCATCATCTGGCAATCCCTTTGTATGTGAGCATACCGCTTGCGGTGCTCGCCACAATGGTGGCCGGTACGCTGTTTTTCTTTCCGGCTTTGAGAATTAGAGGCACCTATTTTGCGTTGGTTACCCTGGCATTTATGGAAGTCACTTACCATCTCATGCAGGTCGTAAAGCCGGAAATAACCGGCGGAACCAGAGGCATAACCGGTTTGCCATTGCTGGCAACGGGCACGGTGCTCAATTATTACTTTTCATTAACGGCCATGTTTTTGATCGCCTTCGGTCTGTGGTGGTTGACACGATCAGATGTGGGCCTGGTTCTTAGCGCCATTCGCATGGACGAAGGTGCGGTCAAGAGCGCCGGCTTGAATACCTCCAAGTTTAAACTATTTGCCTTTACGCTGAGTGCTTTTGTTGCGGGCATCGGAGGGGCATTATACACCCATTATCTGGGGTCGATTTCTCCGCGCGGAATGTTTGACATCAATTTTCTGTTTACCATTTTAGTCGCCGCCTTGATCGGCGGCGAGCACACCATTGTAGGACCCATTTTGGGGGCCTATTTTCTCACTTTTCTGCTTGAATATTTGCGCCCCTATGTTCCGGGCGCCTGGCGCTTCCTATTTTACGGGTTGGTTGCTTTGTTCATCTATAATTATGCGCCCAAAGGCCTTTACCAGATCGTGCAAACCGTCGGCAATTTTGTCGAAAGAAAAATTCTGGGGAAAAAGCAATATGGCGACCAAATTACTTGAGATCAATTCACTCACCAAGAAGTTCGGCGGTATTTTTGCGGTTTACGAATTGAGTTTTTATGTGGCGCAAGGAGAATCGCTGGGGTTAATTGGGCCCAATGGTTCCGGCAAGACAACAACATTTAATCTCATTATGCGCGAGCTAAAACAGGATGAAGGTGAAATTTATTTTGAAGGCCGGGAAATTTCAGCCTATCAGACCCATGAGCGCGTAAAAATGGGTATCTCACGTACCTATCAGATCCCCAGGCCTTTTAGCGAATTAACCGTTACCGAAAACATTCGGGTGGGTATCATACCGGATGCATTAAGGCAGACCATCACCTCAAATCGGCGTACCGCAGATGAAACCAAAATCGGCGTCAGCGTTGGATTAACAGAAAACGATCTGCGCATGCAGCCATATAGTTTGTCCATGGGAAACCTGCGACGGCTGGAGCTGGCCAGAACGCTGGCAACAAAACCCAAACTGTTGCTGCTCGATGAAGTATTCGCCGGACTTACGCTCGGTGAAATCAGCGAATTATCTGAACTGCTTAAACGTAAAAAAGCCGAAGGGCTGACCTTTATTATTGTCAGTCATGATTTGAAGACATTGGCGCCGCTTGTCGATCGGGTGGTGGTGGTCAACTTTGGCCAATTGATTGCAGACGGCTCTTTTGAAGTTGTCATTGCCAATCAAAAAGTCAAAGAAGCCTATCTTGGAAAATAAGAGTGGCTCTATTTGAAATAGCGATGGTTTTGGGAGGTCAATAATGGCTTTGCTTGAGGTAAAAGACCTCAGTGTTTTTTACGGCAAGGCGTGCTCGCTGAGCAATGTTTCACTTTCCGTTGAAAAAGGAGAAGTTGTCGGCATCATCGGGCCGAATGGTGCCGGCAAATCGACCCTGCTGGATTCGATCATCGGGTTAACCGACTGTGACGGGCAAATTGTTTTTGACGGCAATGATCTAAGGCAGCTATCGCCGACCGAAGCCATACGTAAAGGTATCGGTTATGCCCCGGAAGCACGCAACCTCTTTTCCTTCATGGCCGTAAAGGACAATCTTCTGGTTGGCGCCTATCGCGCCAAAGATAGTAAAGAAAAAAACCTGCGGATGGTCTTCGAACTGTTTCCGGTCCTTGAAAAACGCCAGAATCAAGAGGCCAAAACATTGAGTGGCGGGGAGCAACAAATGCTGTCTTTGGGCAGAGCATTAATGACCAATCCCAGACTGTTGCTGGTTGATGAACCGACGATCGGCCTGGCACCGCTGGTGTGTTCTGAAATCGCCGACGTCCTGCAGGAACTGAAAGAAAACAGGGACATGACCATTGTGATTTCCGAACAAAACGTGAATTTTACGCTGACCCTGGCAGAGGAAATCTATTTACTGGAAACCGGCCACATAAAAATGAAAGGCAAGCCCAAAGAATTAAAGCAGGAATCATACATTCAGGAAACCTATTTCGGATCTTGAACGCTCGAGCCTCAACCTGCTTTAGCTTATTTGCTTATAGTTGTAATTTTTAATTCAGTATTACATATAAAATGAAAAAATTTATTTTTGATTTAAGATTCTATAAATATTGTATTTTTATATACTTTTAGTTTTTTAAATGATCAACTATTTTTTTTCTTGACATGTTTAATTGTATTTTTTATTACAATAATTAGCTCAAAATGTATTTATTATTACAGTTTGAGTGGCAAAAAGGAGGGATCAAAATGGAGATCAAGGAAATTCAAGAAATCATTAAAGCGGAGAATATCGATACCATCCGGATCGAGTACCCGGATCTGTATGGGATTTGCCGTAATAAATTGGTACCGGCCAAGCGGGTTGAAGAGCTCGCTGAAGAGGGCATTAACTTCGCACAGGCCATATATGCCATTGATCTCACTAATGATGTGGCTCCGGAAACCGGATGCGGCTATGAAATTGAGTGGAAAGACATGACCATCATGCCGGACTTGAGTACCTTCGCAGTCCTGCCCTATTTGGATAGCACCGCCCGTTTGATTGGCAATGCCTTTCGCGAAGGTGAACCCATCCCGGTGGATCCCCGCTATGCGCTTCAAAAAGTCATCAAAAAATATGAAGAAAAAAATCTGCGGCCGGTCTGCGCATCGGAGTTGGAATTTTTTGTTTTCCATCCGGGTGAAGGCGGTCCGGGAGTGCTCTACAATCCCAATCTTTCCTGCGTCTATCAAGCGAATCCCATACTGGACCCGATCGGCCTTTCACGCACGCTCCAGAATATTTTTCTGCAACTGGGCTTTGACATTATTTATCTCAACCATGAGTTCTTTCCGAGCCAATTTGAAATCAACTGGAAATATGATCACGCTTTAAACTGTGCCGATCAAACCTTCACCTTTAAATATGTTTGCAAGGAGGTTGCAGCCCAAAATAATTATCACCTGACGTTTATGGGCAGACCCACCACCGAAGGCGGCGGCAGCGGATATCACATTCATCTCTCTTTGAGTGATCCCAAGACCCGTAAAAATCTTTTTGATGATCCGGATGCCGAACACGGTTTTTCTGAGCTGATGCGATATTTCATCGGTGGCCAGATGGCGCATGCCAAAGGCATGTCTGCCTTACTGGCGCCGACGATCAACTCCTATAAGCGCTATCAGCCGGATACTTTTGCGCCCTATTACCTGGCCTGGGGTTTGGATAATCGCACCGTCTACTGCCGGGTGCCAGGAGAACGCGGGCGTGCCACGCGTGTTGAGAATCGGGCGCCATGCGCATCGGCCAATCCGTATCTGGTGTATGCTGCGGCTTTTGCAGCCGGCCTGGATGGAATCGAAAACAAAATTGATCCGGGTGAACACGCGGTCGGCGATATTTATGGCGTTGAACCGGGCACCTATGAAACGATTCAATTTTTCCTGCATGACGCCTTGCAGGATCTAAAAGCCGATCAGGTGATTTGCGATGCGCTGGGTCCAGAACTGATCCAAGCATTCGTGGCCTTGAAAGAACATGAGCTCAATCTATGGCGCAAACATGTTTCGGATTGGGAGTTTAACACCTACTCATTCCAGCTGTAACACAAGGCCGATAGCAGCAGATCTTCCAAGAGCAATCATGCGACGGGCAACCGTCAAAGGCTTAAACCCTAAAATAAGCAGAGGGACATCATGTGCGGAATAGCAGGATTAATCGCCAAGGAACGCAGTAATCTCGGTGATGATCTGGTCAATATGCTCAAAGAGCTGGTTCACCGGGGTCGCGATGCCACAGGCGTTGCGCTCTACGAGCAGCGCGATGACATCCAGGCGCGCATAACCCTAACCGATCCGAGTTTTGAAAACGATCTTCATCAGATCATTCAAAATTACGGGCAAATCAGCAATTCTAAAATCTATCGGGGAGGTGGGATATTCACCTTTTTCGAAGGATCCATTGCCACGGAGCCCGACCAGGTCTCTCAACTCCACTGGGAGATCGACTCTCATCCGAACCTTTGTGTCCACTCCCTCGGACAACACCTCAAGGTTTACAAGGATCAGGGCTCGGCCGAAGATCTCGTTACCATCCATCAGATCGATGTGGGTGCCTGCACCCATGGTATCGGCCATGTTCGTTTGGCCACCGAAAGCGTTGAAAACATTAACTTCGCCCATCCATTTGTATCCTACATTTATCCCGGATTATCGCTGGTCCATAACGGCCAATTTACCAACTATTTCAATATGAGAAGAAAACTGGAAAGTATGGGTATCCGTTTTAAAACCGCTAACGACACCGAGATGGCCGCGCATTTCATTGCTTATGAAATGAAGGAAAAAGGCAAAGATCTGGAATCCGCTCTGCATGCCGCCCTGGATACATTTGATGGCATCTTTACAATCATGGTCGCCACCGATAGCCAGGTCGGTGCATTTCGGGATCGGCTGGCATTCAAACCGGTCGTTATTTATGAGCAGGATAACGGCATGGTTCTATTTGGATCGGAGCAAATCTCGTTAACCCCTATCATCTCCGATGTCTATGCCACGGAGATGGAACCAGGAGGAGTTAAGGTATGGTCCGTTTAGATATATCAGGAATGCCCACCCTCGAGGTCAACCGCAAACTCAGGGAGCTAGTCGAGCAAGATGATGAAATTACCATCGAAAATCCGCATTCGGTTCACAATTTTGCGACCGCCCTCAAGGCCAGGGCTAAGATAACGGTTGAAGGCAGTACCGGATTCTATACCGGCGGTTTTCTGCAGGGCCCCACGATCATCATTAAGGGCAACACCGGATTGTACACCGGTGACAACATGGGCAGCGGTGAAATCATCATCGAGATGAACACCGGCAGTAATTGTGCCCCATCGATGGTGGGCGGCACCATTGTGATCAAAGGTCACAGCGGCAGTCGCGCCGGTTGGGGCATGAAAGGCGGAAACTTAATTGTTTGCGGCAATGTGGGCATGTGGAGCGGCAAAATGACGCTCGGCGGCCGAATCATTATTCTGGGCAAAGTCGGCATAGGGATTGGCGAGTCGATGTATGACGGTGTCATCCATGTTCTCGACCCGGAAGCCGAAGACAAACTCGGCGGCAATGTCACGGTCAAGCCCATTGCAGACGCGGAGAAAAAAGAGGTCGAAACGCTTTTTAAGAAATACGGCATTGAACACAGTGTCGACAGCTTTAGAAGCATCGTGCCGAAAGTCTATGGCCGGCATGATTACGTCATGTTTAAACCAACCCATAGGAAAAGGGCTAAGGTCTAATGGCAAAAGAAGAAGAAAAAAAAGAAACGGCAAAAAAGGTAAAAGCGAAAGATGTTCAAAGGGGTGTGTGGAACCCCGAAACCCTTTCAGAAATCAGATACAAAGCCGAGACCGGCAAGCATCGTATTCGCGGGTGTGGCGCCACCATACGCTTTCCCAACTTCGACGATCTACTGATTCTGCCGTCTCAGCTTTCGCGACTGTCCATTGATACTTACCGTGAAGATTGCAAAACCCA
>JASFGH010000217.1:0-6818 GCA_050123865.1 Desulfobacterales bacterium
TCGGCCCAGATCCATCCGGTGCAGTGATTGCATCCCAGCTTTTGAATCTTGAAGGCCTTGACGCCCTTGATGATGTCATCGAATTTGGGCTCCCAGGTCTCAAACAAGGTAATGTGCAGACCGCCATAACAGCCGTAGGGCTGGTAGCCCTTGAAGTTCTTGCGCGCATAGGAGAACAATGAAAGGATGCCCGGATGGCAGCATCCGGTGACCGTCACGATACCCTTGTCTTTGACGTTGAAATACAAAACATTTTCCCCGCGCACGCGCAATAAAATGGGGACATCAAACATTCTAACCGCCACACCGGGCATCAGGCGATAAACACCGTCACCCTTATCGCCATCCGGGGTGCAAAGTACCAGTTTGCCGGTATGGGGATAATCATTTTTGGCAACGTGTATCATCTCCCCGCTATTTTTATCCTTGGCTTTATGATGGGCCTTTTCCTTTAAAAGGGCCATGTCTTCCGGGTAATAGGTTTTGGGGGCGTACATCGTGATATCCTGTTTGTGCTTGAGCGTTGATTCGATGCCCCAGGTGTGGTCCAGATGCCAGTGCGAGAGGACAAATGTTTCAATTTCGCCTTTTTTGAGCATGTTGGCGATATCGTTTTTTTCTTCAAAGATGTAATCCATCCAATCATTGCTCCAGCCGGAGTCCATCAAAATTTTGCGCTCGTTGCCCTCCAGGGTCGTTACCGTGATCAAGGCCGAATAACCGCCCGAATTGTCGTTGTCCCACGGAACGGTGTACTGATTGGTCATGGCCCCGCCATAGTCCATCATATTCTTTTTTAAGATGTCATTGTTAAACCAGCTGGTTTCAGACAGCACATCGATGCGCACACTTTTGATCTCGCCGATATCGACTTTTTTCTTGGCGTGTGCTTTGCGCGGCAGCATGAAATTGGCTGCACTGCCCACCGAGGCCGCCGCTCCGGTGGCGGCAATTGACTTTAAAAAGGTTCTACGTTTCATGCGAGTTCCTCCTTGTGGTTGGATAATAGAAAGACCTGACCGTTTAACCGGCTTCGCGTTCCAGCCCTTTGCGCAGCTCGTAGAGCAAGTCGATGATTATCTCGCTCTCTTCTATGGACAGACCCAAACCGTAGCCGTGCATCACGTTGACCACCAGATGCCAGTCATCCCGAGTTCGTCCCGGCAGCTCGGGATTGGCGACCGAGACGTGGCAACCCGTGCATTTTGCTTGATACACCTGATAGGCTTTCATGCGATCCATACTTTTGGCTTTGGTTTTATCACCGGCCACCACGCTCGGGCGCTGTACAACGAGCAGCACCCCCACTGCGCAGATCAAACAAACGGTCAGCAACCAAAAACGTTTAGATGTGAGTGGATGTTTGTTTGGCAATATGAGCCTCCTTTCTGCTAAACGATTGGCAATAATGTGGGTGATTCGGAAAGGCCACCCGGAAAGATGCAAAAATCCCCTTTTTCCAAACCACCGCCTGATTGACCGACTTTTTATGGCGATCTGTGGCAATATCCATGCCAGCAACCGGGCCATCCAGTAAGATGCCAATTTCATGCGGGATACATATTGTTCTCTTAAAAATTTTAATTGACATATGGGGAAAACTGCCCTATGAGGGAACAAAACGCATCCATTAAAAAGTATTAAGGGAACAATTCTCACCCTCTTGATAAGGAGAGCGGTAATGAATATCCCCGGCCCTTCTAAACACACTGATTACCAATCCATCCTCAACAGCATCACCGACGGTGTGCTCACCGTCGACCGCCACATGATTATTACTTCTTTTAATCGAGCAGCCGAAAAAATCACGCAGGTTCAGCGGGCAGAGGCGCTCGGTCGCCATTGTTTTGAAGTCATGCGGGCTGAAGTCTGCGAGTCCGGATGCGCGATCCAAAAAACGTTCAAGACCGGAAAGCCCTGCCGCAATGTACCCGTATTCATCATACGGGCGGACAATAAACGCATTCCCATCAGTGTTACGACTGGTATAGTGCGGGATGACAAGGGAAATGTGATCGGAGGCGTGGAAACCTTTCGTGATTTATCAGAGCTAAATAAACTGCGCCGCGAAATCTATAAAAAGCACTCGTTTGAAGATATTGTCAGCAAAAATCATCAGATGCTGCAGCTATTTTCCATTCTGCCGCAGGTGGCTGAAAGCCACAGCACCGTCCTGATCGAAGGCGCCAGTGGGACCGGCAAAGAATTGCTTGCCCGGGCAATTCACAACCACAGCCCGAGGCGGGCAGCGCCATTTATGGCGGTCAACTGCGGCGCATTACCTGATACCTTGATCGAGTCGGAGCTTTTCGGATACCAGGCCGGCGCCTTCACGGACGCCAAACACAACAAGCCGGGCCGCTTCGCGCTGGTAAAGGATGGAACCATTTTTCTGGATGAGATCGGCGATATTTCAGCGGCCATGCAAACGCGACTGCTGCGCGTACTGGAAAACCGCACATTTTCGCCTCTGGGCGCGACGGCGACGCAGCGAATGAAGGCCCGGGTCATCGCCGCTACCCATCGGGATCTGAAAGAAATGATTGCTGCCGGTCAATTTCGCGAGGATCTGTATTTTCGGATCAATGTGGTCGGGTTACGGCTGCCCCCCTTGAAGGAACGTAAAGAGGATATCCCCCTGCTGGTGGATCACTTTATTGAGCGCTTTAACACCCTAACCAGCAAACAAATCTTGGGCATATCCCAGGAGGCGCTGGCGGCCTTGGCACTTTATGATTGGCCGGGCAACGTGCGCGAGCTGGAAAACGCCATTGAACATGCATTTGTTTTGTGCCTGGACGAAATGATTCGCTTGGCGCATCTGCCGGCGCAGGTCCAACCCCAAAAAGAGCTGCTTTATGTGCCCGTCGAAACCTCCCTTAAAGCCATCGAAAAGCAGGCCATCATCCGGGCGTTGAACCACAACAACTGGCGCAAAATGGCCACCGCCCGTGAACTGGGCATTGACAAAAACACCTTGCGCCGTAAAATCCAGCGCTACGACATCCAAAGGCGAACCCACCGCTAATATCATTAGCGCGGCATCCGCTGGCTGTTATAGTCGTTGTCAAAAAAACGTTCCGATTGTTTGAGAAAAAAACCTGTAGGAATCAGGCCTTTTTTAAAAAATCTGCTTTAACAAAAGGAGGATGGGTATGGCAATTGATTAAGTCACTCGATTTGCGAATCTTGCACTGCGAAAAAAATGAATGAAAGAGGGGGACATCCTATATTTGGCTTGTTGTCATAAATAAACAAAACGAATTAACCGGCGTGGCTTTGATTTAAATTCAAGATGAACTTTTCAGCATCTACGAAGTCACTCTCATTAGGCCTTCCTTTGCTAAGGTTGAACCATTAGAACAATAAATCCGTGGATTTATCATGACCCGGGCAGTGCCACTGTCCGATAAGCGTCAGCCCCCAAATGCTTTCCCATGAACCGGCTTTGCTTAATTTCGCACGTTTTGCGATTGAGTCCATAAAAAATGAGGACATTTTTCAATCTTGAATAACGCAGTCCTGCAGGTCCCTTCTTGACTGAAAACTGAAAAAAAGCGATTTGCCGAAAGATATCATGGGCTTGATTTAAAACTGCTTGCCACGGTCTAAGTTGCGATATTGAATGGCTTCAGAGATGTGGGCGGAGCTGATATTTGCTTTTGCTTCCAGGTCGGCAATGGTGCGGGCAATCTTGAGGATGCGGTTGTAGGCCCGGGCCGACAGCCCCAGTTTGTCGATGGCCGATTCAAGCAGACGGCAGGACGCATCGTCGACCTGACAATGGCGCTTGATATGGCGGCTGCTCATCTGGGCGTTGCAAAAGATTTTGGTGCGCGACAGCCGATCTGCCTGAATCTGGCGGGCGTCGGCCACGCGCTGGCGAATGCTTTCAGAGGCCTCGGCCGCATGATCCTGCATCATGTCTTTGTAGGGCACCGCTGGAACCTCCACGTGCATGTCGATGCGGTCCAGCAACGGACCGGAAATCTTGGAGCGGTAGCGATGGATTTGCTGATGGGTGCAACGGCATTCGTGTTTGGGGTCTGCTAAATAGCCGCAGGGGCAAGGGTTCATGGCGGCCACCAGCATAAAATCGGCCGGATAGGTCAGGGTGGTCTTGGCCCGGGAAATGGTCACCTGCAAATCCTCGATGGGTTGGCGGAGCACTTCCAGAACATGTTTTTTAAACTCCGGCATTTCATCTAAAAACAGCACTCCGTTGTGTGCCAGACTCACCTCGCCGGGTCTAGGGATATGACCGCCCCCGATCAATCCAGCATCGGAGATGGTGTGGTGGGGAGCGCGAAACGGCCGGGTTGTCACCAGGGCCTGTCCTTTGGGCAACAGCCCGATAACACTGAATATTTTAGTGGTTTCCAGGGCTTCTTCAAAAGAAATGGGTGGCAGGATGGTCGGCAGGCGTTTGGCCAGCATGGTTTTTCCGGAACCCGGCGGGCCGATCATCACCAGATTATGACCGCCGGCGGCGGCGATTTCCAGGGCCCGTTTGGCATGTTCCTGGCCCATAACCTCGGCATAATCGATGGCGTAGTGACTGTCACTTGCGAATAGTTGGTCAATATCGGTCGGCTCTGATGAGATCCGGGTAAACCCTCTTAAAAACCCCACAATCTCAGACAGGGTGTTGGCTGCTAACACCTCGATACCCTGGACCACCGCAGCTTCTGCTTGATTTTCAAAAGGCACAATGATCGCTGAATAACCGGCCGCTTTGGCGGCCAGCGCCATGGGCAAGGATCCTTTGACTGGCTTGATGCGTCCGTCCAATGAGAGTTCGCCCAATATGAGATAGCGGGAAAGCTGATCCTGGGGAATAATGCCGGTGGCGGCCAGGATACCCAGCGCGATGGGCAGGTCAAAACCGGTGCCTTCTTTTTTAATATCGGCCGGTGCCAGATTAACCGTTATGCGGTCGGCTGGAAAGCGATAGCCTGAATTATTGACCGCCGATTTGACCCGTTCTTTGCTTTCTTTGACCGCGGCTTCCGGCAGACCGACGGTTGTGAAGGTCGGCAGACCGGAAGTGATGTCCACCTCTACCTCAACCGCATAGGCGTCGATTCCCAGAACGGCGCTGCTGAGGACTTTGGCAAGCAAAAGCCTTCTCCCAGGTTTAAGGGTAACCGGCATGGTCCGACAGCCGACTATAGACTGCTGAGAGCTATAGCAAATCCAATTGTCGGCGACAATCCTTTTTATTGGCACTGCGACTTTGCAAATACGGGTTGATGCCGGCAACACACTGCGAAAAAAATCAAAATCACTTGCTATTTAAGTAGGTTTCGGCTATTTAATACATGTATTCTGCCTGAAAATTAATTAGAAATTCAAATCCATCATATGTCCTAACATGCTGATATGAAGTTCCGGGTGCAACATTGAGCCACTTGTCGAATGCGCATTTATCAAAACGATGTGCTTACGGGTAAAGAGGCGAGCTGCAGACTATAAAATTGATAGTTTTTCAAATGATTGTGCTGCTTAAGCGGACAAAATCCGTCTTTCTCCTGATTCTGGGATTACTGTTGATTGCATCCCAGGCAGGCTATGCTCAGGATGCAACCCTGACCAATATCACTGTCTCCAATACCCAGGATGACATGCTGCTCTTTTTAAATCTTGAAGGCGCCTTCCGGGATGAGATGAAACAGGCCATTTTAAGCGGCGCGCCTTCCACATTTTCTTTTTTTGCCAAATTGAATCGTGTGCGCAGTTTATGGTTCGATAAAGATATTGCCGATTTGGAGGTTACCCACACGATCGTTTACGATAACCTTAAAAAAGAGTTCGCTGTCTCACGTTCTTGGAAAGACAATAATCCCGAAGTGACCAAATCATTCGATGAAGCAAAGAAATGGATGACAGAAATCGATAGTTTAAAGATTATTCCATTAAACAGGCTGGAAAAAGGCGAGCAATACCAACTGAGAGTGAAAGCTGAAGTTAGCAAGAAAACCCTTCCTCTATATCTGCATTATATTCTGTTTTTTGTATCTTTATGGGATTTCGAAACGGATTGGTACGCCATCGATTTCACTTTCTAATAGCAGCCTGTTAATGATCAACCCACCACGAATGCCATGAAAAGGCCCAGGTTTAAAAGAAAATCATCACTTTCGGAAAAAGAGCGCAAGCGGCGCAAGCGCGAACTTATTCTGATTCTGGTGATCTTGTTCGTGGTAGCCCTGTTGACGCTGGTCGAAAGCCGGATTATTAAATTTGGGGCCGATATCGCCGTCTCGAACACGGTGTTGATGTTTATCCTGATCAACATCAATTTGCTGTTACTGATATTATTAATCTATCTGGTTTTCCGAAACCTGGTAAAGCTGATATATGACCGCCGGCGTAACGTCCTGGGCGCTAAAATAAGGACGAAACTGGTCATCGCATTTGTCTCCCTGACCCTTTTACCGACGATTGTTTTATTTTTCTTTGCGCTCAATTTTATTACCACCAGCATTGAGTTCTGGTTTAATGTGCCGGTCGAACAGGCGCTTGACAATTCATTGTGGGTGGGCGGCCGTCTCTACAGTCGAACCGAGGAGAACAATAGGTTTTTCCTTGAACGAATATCCTACCAGATTAAAAAGAAAAATTTGCTGGATGATAAAAACCGCAAAGCCCTTTCGCAATACATTCGAATCGTCCAGCGCGAATTTAATCTGGATGCCGTCGAGATCTATGCCCCCAATGCTGAACGTCTGACCTTTGCCCTGGCCCCCAAGCTTGAAAACGAGTATTTCGGCATTATTTCGGCTGAAGATATCAAAAAAAAATTGCCTGTGGACGGG
>JASFGH010000218.1:0-6811 GCA_050123865.1 Desulfobacterales bacterium
GGTTTCAAGATTTATCAGGCTCACATCCGGGGCCGCACGCTTCAGTTCTGCAAGGGCGTCTCCCCAGATGTACCCAAAGCTAACCGGTTGTCGGATGGGGCCGTTTGCCGCTTCAGCTAACGTGACATATCCCCTGGCGTTTTTGAGGTACGATTCATGAATCAGCGGATCAGACAGATGCGGTAAAACCTGGTCGATTCCCCTGCCCGTCATAATATCCCCACACATGAATATCTTGATGTTGCGAGGCATTTTCTTACCATCGGCCATGGTCGCAAAGCTGGCGTATACAAGACATGCGGCAAAGATATAACAAAACAAATTGCTGAGCATATCCATTAATAGTACCGGATGGCGCAATTGTAAACGATTGATACCCCAATGACCTCGGGTGAATTTATATTCTATCGGCCGTTCAGGATGGCAACCATCTAACCTCGGCTGTGTCATTTGATGTGGTCAGAAGGCGCCATTTCGGTCCATGGTGTTTGTGGAGCCTGGGGCACTCTGGCCGCCGGCATTTTTAACATCGGCGGCACCTCGTTGAAAATCATCGGTGTGCAGCTGCTGGGCATCGGTGCCTGTTTTCTGTGGGTATTTCCAACTGCCTTTTGATGTTCAAACTCATCGACAAAACCGTCGGACTCAGGGTCTCGCCTGAGGACGAAATGGAAGGGCTCGATCTGGTGGAACACGGCGGCAACGCCTATCCGGATTTTGGGATCTCATCAACCAGGGGTGCCGGATATGCTGGTCGACCGCCGGGGCCTCCCGACGGCCACGCCGGTGAGACGGTCGGTCAGCATAAACCAGTTGAACAAACCTGAAGACCGCTTCGATAATATCGGACATCAAAAGCCCGCTGACATGTGACAGCAGGCTTTTCGTTTCGCAGGTAAGGCAATCATCCGTTTTTAGCGCCGGGGCGGCCGCTTATTTTATTAATCTGGCTTCGTCAAATCCGTGCCTTAACGACAGTTTGGTGAACATTTGCGCCAGCCCGACCCCCAGGGTAAAGACCGCATCCGCGTTGAGATTTTTATCGGCGGTTTCGTCAAAAAATACATTCAGACTGGATTCAAGCCCATCTTCAGGCTGCCAATAACAGATCATCATGGGCACTCTGGGCAGCGGATGCAACACGACCGATATGTCGGATTCAAATTGTTTTTCCACCTGCCGGGCGCTGAAAATGTGGACCAGGTCGTCAAACAGATTCGTATAGGTGTCAGCCACCCTTTTCATCGCCTCTTCACAGCGCTTTCGAAAAAGTGGATAGCGCTCTTTGCCGTCTTTCAGCTCGCGGAATGAAACCCAGTTGCCGGTAACCGGCAGACCCTTGCCGGCCAATATGTAAATGAGAAACGGAACCGCCACCCACGGGTTGATATGGATCTGAGTGTACAGGTTTCCTTCGGGGTCGACGCTGAAATCTTTGCCCAGTACCTTGAGGGTTAGTTTGCCGTTCGTAAATCCAGCGCCCACTCTCTGGGCGGCTTCGGCCAGATCGGCAGCAGCAATCTCAGTTTTAAGTTGTTCTAAAAAGTCAGCCCCTTCAACAAAGGTATTATCTATATCTTCATCAGAACCTGAATATCGCTCAACGGTCTGGCGGTCCAGTTTGGGGCATTCGGCGATCTTACGTTTGCCCTGAAAAACAGCGCCGGCAAATGCCAGGCATGTTTTTTCACCGCACTCCCGGCAGTTGGATTTGTCCAGCAGCTGAAAAATCTCCATGGCGTGTTTTGGTGGTGGCATTCAGGCCCTCTCTCCGTTTCAGATTCACTGATCTAAGGTAAGCAACGGTCACTCAAACTTTTGTAATCATAATACCGTCATCTGTCAATCCAAGCATAGCAGACCGAAAAGGATATCCCGACAAATTGTTTTATTCTGTGGGAGTTTCACGCTCAGAGCCTGAACAATTAGGTCAACGCAGGGCCCAAAAATGTTTCGGGGTGGCTCCAGAGAACCACCCCGATCGTGTGAGTACGTCGCACCATCGTGAGACCATACTCAAACAAGGTTATCGGTATGCCCTCGATTAACTTAAGGTTATTACTAAAAATGCTTGTCCCAAGAAGTGTGGCATAAATTACCCAATTTCCGGAAAACACCTACCGTCGGGTCAAATTAAAGGAGCTTTATACGAATATAACTAATCGTTTTTATTATATTATTTTTTTTATTCAAATAAACTTTTTTAGCATGATATTTGCAAACTTTATGGCCCGGGGGGTGATTCGGATTTTTTTACCACAAATTCTCCCCTGAGGAATACCATCATTATACCGCAGCGTAACTACAACCAATCCCGCCAATTGTTTCACTGTTAACCCATATTGTGGGTAGACAAAATCCGTTTCACAAGCGTGCGCATCAGTCTCAGGCATAACAACTGGCATAGAGCAGGACATCAACACAACCGGTCGGAGGAAAAGGGGTATGGTCAAGAATATCGGTTTTGCCTCAACGCGATTTGCGGGGTTGGATGGTGTTTCTCTGGAAGCGGGCAAGTGGGGGGATGTGCTGGAAAGCAAGGGTTACAATTGTTTTTGGTTTGCCGGCGAGCTGGACAAGGATCCGGACAAGAGTTATCTGGCATATGAAGCCCATTTTCAGCATCCCTACAACCTGTGGATCAACCGACAGGTATTCGGAAAAACAAACAGAACAGCTTCGGTCAGCGAATCAATCGAAAATTTAAAAAGGATTTTAAAGGCCCGTCTGCAGGATTTCATAGCGGGTTTTCATATCGACCTGCTGATCGTTGAAAATGCCTTGGCCATCCCCTTAAACATTCCGCTCGGTCTGGCCCTAGCGGAACTGATCTCAGAAACTCAGATTCCCACTATTGCGCATCATCATGATTTTTACTGGGAGCGAAACCGCTTTCAAGCCAATTCTGTCGCAGAATATCTGCATACATACTTTCCACCCAAATTATCCAACATCCAGCATGTGGTCATTAATTCAATAACGCAGGATGACCTATACCACCGGCGCAGCATTGGATCAACCCTCATCCCCAATGTGCTCGATTTCGATAATCCGGCGCCTGTCGACCAAAACGGCTTCAAGGATTTTCTGGCATCATTTGGTTTGAACCCGGGCCATAAAACAATCCTGCAGCCCACCCGTATCATTCAGCGTAAAGGAATTGAGCATGCCATTGACCTGGTCAAAGGCCTGGAGGATTCGCAGTATAAACTGCTCATCTCCCATGAGGCCGGAGATGAGGGTTGGGAATACGCAGGCTGGATAAAGAATTATGCCCTTGAAAACGGTGTCGATCTGCGCTTCGCTCAAAAGCCAATTGCAAGCCCCTGGCAGCATGAAAAGCAAGGTGTTAATGAAAACTCCCTCTGGAATGTTTACTTCCATGCCGACTTAGTGACCTTTCCCAGCCTTTACGAGGGTTTTGGCAATGCCTTTTTAGAAGCCATTTATTTTAAGAAGCCGCTGATGATAAACCGTTATGCAACCTTTGTCAGCGATATCGAACCCAAAGGTTTTGATTTGGTCACCATGGACGCCAGCCTGACTGCAGAAACCGTACAAGCGGTAAAAGAGATTATAGAATCGCCCCAAAGAGCTGCAGAAATGGTCAATCACAATTATGAAATGGCCAGACAGCATTTTTCCTATTGCGTTTTAAATGATCAATTGGATGCAGTAATGGCTCAAGCATTGGGGCGGGAGCGTGTGGCTCATAGGGCCGTTGTTTGTCAGACAGGGCCTGATGCTAACGATTTAACCATAAGGCCGAGGGTGGTTCAATTTGCCAATTTGAAAAACTAAGTCCGGCCAGTGTAAAGGCCTGTTGGATGTTCGGAGATAGCAATGGTTATAAGACTTTACCGTTTTATGGTATTCATTGCCTGGTCTGCGATCTTGACCTGGGTGGCGCTTGAACTGGAAAAGATGCAATTTTTTAAATTTTAACGGCGATCAAATCCCGGGTGATGTCCGCTTACTTGACGAGCTCTAAGGTAACCAAAATATCAACCTGGTTGCCGATGGTGCCCATCTCAACGTATTTTCCGGAACCGACGCCGTAATCCAGGCGATTGATGGAAAAGCGGGCTTCGAAGCCCGCAACCTGCTGTCCCTTTTTTAAAGGATTTTCCCGCGAGCCAAAAAACGTGAACGGCACCGCCACTTTCTGAGTTTTACCTTTGATGGTCAGATCCCCCTCTACAATGAATTGGTTGCCCTCCTTAAGCTTTACCCCGGTGGACACAAAGGTCATCGTCGGATATTTTTTGACGCCAAAAAACTCATCGGCGCGCAGATGATTATCCCGGTTGGGGATACCGGTATTAACGCTTTTGGTGCGCACCTCGAGGCTGATTTTGCCCATTTCCATATTGTCGGCATCAAATTGCACTGATCCGGCGTAATCCTCAAATTGTCCCCGGACAGTGGCATAGGTATGCCGGATATCAAAATAAACGTTTGAATGGCCTTTATCGATATCCCATTTTTCCAATCCAGCCGATGCAAAATTAGCGCAAAGCACAATGGATATGATCCCAATCAGGGTTATGAGAATCTTCTGCATGTTTTTCTCCTATTTTCAGTTTTTGTTAACGGGTTCAAAAAGAAGGGTGTCTGAATTGGCATTTAAAGCTTTAAGGCAGCCATCCGTCTATATGCAATCATAATAACGATGCCCCTTCAGATGTCAACGATTCGGAGGCTACAGACTAAAGCGTTCCATAAAAATCGTTCATCATTTGATCGGGGCCGCAGACCAATACGGCCGCTGAACGGCTGCAGCCGGAAAGAAGCCTTTTGAGCTTGGATCGGTCCAAACGCCCCCGTTCACCGCTGTAATCGGAAGCGCGGGTCATCACATGCACGATGTGTAGCCCTTTCAATTGCGCTGCCAACTTTTCAAACGCATCCGGCAAAACGATATGATCAGGAGTTTGATTGCTCCAGAGCAAGGTCGTTTTGCGCCGATCCTCGGTCTCGGCCATATAGCGCAGCATGCTTAGCATCGGGGTGATGCCAATACCGCCGGCAATCATGATGATCTCCGTTTGTCCGGAAATGTGCAGATGGCCGAACAGCCCATAGGGGCCATCGAATAAAACGCCATCCTGCGGCTGGAGATTTTTTAACTGCTCGGTCCAGTCACCGGTTGTGCGCACAACGATTTCAAGGGCGTCGGATTGCGTTGGGCTGGAGGCGATTGTAAAAGGGTGCTCTTCATTTGAAACATGGGCTGATGAAAGTGTGATGAAACCAAACTGCCCCGGCCGATAGGCAGGCAAATGATGGCCTTCTGCAACCATCTTCAGGCAAATCGCATCCTTACCGGCCGGTTCGACTGCCGAAACCCGCAAGGGCCTCCGCCGGCTCCGCGAAGGTCGGGTTCGGATCCAGAAAAAGACAAGCCCGCACAGAACCAGGGCCACAGCCGCCATTATCAACGGCAGTTTCTGCTCAAAGGTATCATTGATGGACAATACATGAATCCCGAATGCAATCACGGCCAACATGCCTGCCATACGGTGAAGCGGCCACCAGCGCTGAAAGGCAAGCCGCAGTCCCAATCTCCAGTGGCTGGTAACCACCATCAGAACAATCAGCAGCATCAGAAACAGGCCGACAAATTCCGGCCAGTAGCGCCTTTGCAGCGGGATAAAGATCCTGTCATCGGAAATAAATATCGCGAAGGGATGCAGCATCACCAGAACCGCTATGATTAAACCGCTGAGACGATGATAGCTGAACAGCCGGTCCAGTCCAAAAATTTGATCAAGGCCTCTGATGCGTGCAGCCAGGACGACTTGAATCAACAGCAGGCAGCCTGCAATCAGGCCCATCACCTGCCCGGCAAGCAGAATCAGCCGATCAAAGCCGAATTTGTAAAGTATGGATGAAGACTCAAAAAAGAAAGGGATGGAGGCCGCGCCTGCAAGCACAAGCAGAAGGGTCAGGCCCGTCAGGAGACCGAAATACCGGCGCTGAGCGTGCGTCAGTATTTTGGGAGCGCGCTTGTGTGGGCTGGTTTGCATATCCTGGGGTTTAATTCAATTTCGTTTGGGGTTGATAACGAACCCGATATAATTATATAAAATGATGCCCGTCTTCAATGGTTATTTCAGAAAGCTTGTTATTCAATCTGTTGATGACTTTCTTTCGGAGGTGTCTTATGACCTATCGCTTTCACCATCTTCATATCATCTGCAAAGATCTTGAAGAAATGATTCGCTTTTTCACCGAAGTGCTGGCAGCCAGGCTGATCGATCATCGAAAATTCGGCACCGCCGACGGGGCCTCACTTGAGCTTGACGGCACCACCGTTAACCTGAGGATGGCCCGGGAAGATGAAAAAATGGCGGGAGATGCTTCCCAATCGACCTACGGCTTTGATCATATCGGCCTGGAGGTGGAAGATATCCAAAAAGCTTTCGAGGACCTCACAGCGCGCGGCTATTCTTTTTTCATGCCGCCTACGGAAATAACCGGGATGAAAATCGCCTTTTTCAGAGGCCCGGAGGACATTACCATCGAGCTGTGTCAGCCGCTTTGATTGAAATGATAAAGGGCGATCCCTTTTACATTTATATAAAAATCGCCGCAGGGGTGCCGAGCTTTGAAGCTTTTCGGCGCCGCCGGCGGCGATTTGCGATACGGGGGGTGCTTGGCTTTAGTCGTTTTTGAGTTCCTGAAATTTGTCGTGCCAGGAGCATTTTTCGCAAAAGACTTTCGTGTCGCTCTTCACCTCAGCGCTGTCGGAATCACCAACTCCAGCATTAAAGATAACCGCCTCACCCTTTAACTCGAATTCATAGGT
>JASFGH010000219.1:0-6810 GCA_050123865.1 Desulfobacterales bacterium
TCTGGGTTGGTCCCTGGGCGCCAATGATGCATCCAACGCCTTCGGCTCGGCCGTGGCTTCACGCATGGTGAAGTTTTGGACAGCGGCGATTTTAGCCTCGCTTTTTGTGGTGCTGGGAGCCATCCTCGAGGGCCGGGCCGGAATCGAGACTTTGCAAGGCCTGACCGGGTTGACACTCAAAATGGCGGTTGTCTCATCGGTTGCCGCCGCTGTCACGGTCTCCATTATGACCCTGCTGGGTCTGCCGGTGTCGACTTCCCAGGCGGCTGTCGGCGCCATTTTAGGCATCGGTTTCTTGAACAAACAGCTGAATGTTGCCGGTCTGGGTAAAGTGGTTGCATGCTGGTTCGGCACCCCGATCGGCGGCCTGCTGATGGCGATCGTGCTTTATCGGTTGCTGGCGGTGTTATATAATCGCTTCCGAATCGATATGTTCGAATCCGACATTCTGCTGCGTCTGGCTTTGATTGTTGCCGGGTGCTATGCGGCTTACGCCCTGGGAGCCAACAATGTTGCCAATGTTACCGCTGTCTTTGTGGGAGCCGGACAGTTGACTGTTTTCAGTGCTTCGGTGGTGGGCGGTTTGAGCATTGCCCTGGGTATTCTGACCTTCAGCCGGAGAGTCATGGAAACGGTTGGGAAAAAGCTGGTGCGTCTGGATCCTTTTTCGGCCCTTGTGGTGGTCATGGCTGAAGGCCTTACGGTTCATTTTTATACATTTGTCGGGGTTCCGGTTTCGACATCCCAGGCGGTGATCGGGGCTGTGTTAGGCGTGGGAGTCGTCAAAGGGATCAACACGGTCAGCCGGCGAACCCTAACCAACATTTTGATCGGATGGTTACTGACACCGGCAATTGCCTTTTTCATCGCTCTTGCACTCTATTTTGCCGTTAATCTTCGATTTATGCCTGAGTTCTGAAGCAAATGGCTCGGGTCTTCATGCTGGTTCGTGATGGCTTACCGATAATTATCATACGAGATTAAACATGTCTGAAAATCAAACAAAAGTTCAATTACAACCACTAAATTTAGGGGAATTGATTCAATCCAATGACACAGATCAAATCAAGGCTGTTTTTGAGGATTTGCCGCCGGTAGAAATGGCCCGCATGATTTCCAGCCTCAATAAAGCCGATCACATTCACCTTCTTGAAATACTGGGGCCGGAGAAATCCGCCGGCATCATTTCGAAAATATCCGGTCTGGGCGCAGCGAATATGGTTGCGCAATTGACTTCCGAACAGGCGGCACCGATCGTAAATGAACTGCCACGTCAACTGCAGGTCAACCTTCTCAGGCGCATGAAGAAAAATAGAGCCAGCGAGATACTGCACGCCATAAAACCGCACAAAGTCAAAAAGCTCGAAAAACTCATGCGTTATCCGGAGAACACTGCCGGCGGATTGATGATCACCGAATACCTTTCATATTCTGAAGACATGCGGGTCAAGGAGGTGCTGGATGATCTACGTGAACACGGAGAGACCTACTCTGATTTTGATATTCAGTATGCCTATGTGGTTTCTGAAACAGGCCATTTAAGCGGTGTGTTGCGGTTGCGGGACCTTCTCATGGCACCCAGAGACAGGCTGATCCGAGAAACAATGATCAAAGCCCCCCTGCACGTCAACATCAATGACGCCCTGCGGGATTTGAAGGATTTTTTCAGGCAGTATACGTTTTTGGGAGCTCCGGTAACCGACGATGAAGGTAAACTGGTCGGTGTTATCCGGAGTTCATCTGTGAGAGAGGCGGCCAACCGCCAGAACAACCAGCTGTTTTTAAAATTTGCCGGTATCGTCGGCGGCGAAGAGTCCAGGAACATGTCGCTGTTCAAGCGATCATCCCGTCGCCTGTCCTGGCTCAGCATCAACATTGTTCTTAACATTATTGCCGCCAGTGTGATTGCCTTATACCAGGACACCCTGGAAAAGGCCATTGTGCTCGCTGTTTTTCTGCCCATTATATCTGATATGAGCGGTTGTTCGGGCAATCAGGCCGTTGCCGTAAGTATCCGTGAATTGACGTTGGGGCTTGTGCGACCCCGGGAATTGGTTCGGGTGCTGACCAAGGAATCTGCCATCGGCATGATCAACGGCATCGTGTTGGGAATTTTACTTGGCGGCGCAGCCGTCCTCTGGAAAGGAAATCCCTGGCTCGGATTGGTAGTCGGTGTTTCTTTGGCGGCCAACACGCTGGTGGCGGTGAGTTTCGGCGGGCTGGTGCCGCTGATTCTGAGGGGTATGCGCACCGATCCGGCCCTGGCCTCAGGTCCGCTTCTTACAACCGTAACAGACATGTGTGGGTTTTTCTTTGTATTGAGCTTTGCTTCAATACTGCTTCCCAGATTGGCAGGATAGGAAGACTGATGATAAATCTTAGCAAAGCTGTAGCGTTTCAAAGAAAAGAAGACAGCCGAATTGCTGAAAATTACTCTGCCCGGCTCTCCGAGAGATATTTTGCGCAGATTGCGAGAGATTGATAAGGGCTAATGGAAATTTCATCATTTGCAATACTGATTAAAGGGGTGATCGGCTGGAAAGCGGTGGTGGATATTGTCCTGATCGCTACCGGATTGTTCTTTTTATATCACACCCTGCTTCGGTTAGGGACCTGGCGAATCTTGGCCGGCATCATGCTTGCTGCGTTCCTGTTTTTCATCGCCAATGCCCTGGATCTCAAAGGCCTTGAGTGGATTTTCGGTAACTTCAGCCAGGTGGCCGTCATCGCTCTGGTTGTGATTTTTCAACCGGAGCTCAGAAAAATATTCGAACGGGCCGCATCTGTCAGGCGATCTGAAATCCGCGATGCAGGGGCCGAACTGTCCCATATGATCGAGGATTCCCTGATCAAACTGGCCGCGCAACGCCGCGGTGCGATTGTGGTCTTGCCCGGCAAGGAACCTATTCAGGAATGGCTCTCGGGTGGTTTCAAGCTGGATGCCAGGCCCAGCATCCCGCTCATCATGAGCATTTTCGATCCAAACTCACCGGGACACGATGGCGCGCTGATCATTCAAAAGGGAAAATTTGCACGTTTTGGTGTACGCTTGCCCGTCTCACAGAGCTCAAAACTTCCGGATGAATTCGGCACCCGCCATCATGCGGCCATGGGTTTGTCCGAAAAGTCGGATGCGCTTGCGATTGTCGTTTCCGAAGAACGGGGAAAAATTTCGATATTTAGCAATGGTAAGTTTCGGCAGCAGGATGACCCTGAAAAACTTGCAAGGGCCATCACTTCACACTGGAAACACACATCATCGTATCCCTTCGAACTTCCCGAAGGAAAAAAACGTTGGTTGCTGCTTTCACAAATGCTTACCAGCCTGTGCCTGGCGGTTTTTTTCTGGTCGGCACTTATCATTGCCCAGGGAGAAATGCTGGAAAAGATCGTGACGGTGCCGGTGGAATATACGGCCTCGCCAGCGGATCTCATTTTGGTCGGGGACAAGCAAAAAGAAGTCCGGCTCCATCTGGCCGGTTCGAAGGCAGATCTTGATTCAATCAATCCGGCAGAGTTGAACATAAAAATAGACCTTTCCAATGCCTTACCCGGAAAACAGGTTTTTCTGATTAGCGGGGAGAATTTGCGCTTACCCAGGAACGTAAAGTTGCTGGATATGGTTCCCTCCAGCATGGAACTCACCCTTGCGGCGATTGTGGAACAGGAAGTCAACATAAAGCCGCAGCTGGTTGGAAAACTTCCCGCCAGCCTGAAGATTATCAAAATAGAAGTGATACCCCAGAAAGTAAAGGTCCTTTCTCCTGAAGCCGACGGGGAAAAACAGGTTGTTGATGTCATTACGACACCGGTTTATCTGGAAAGCATTTACAAAGACACCAGCCTCTATTGTAAAATCATTGCGCCACCGGCTGTTCAGCCGGTAGACAGGCGTTGGCCGGATGTCGAGGTGGTTATAAAGGTGGGGCGATAGCAATGTTTTTGCGAAACATCTGCGCAACAGAGTCATGGGCTATATTGCTTTTCTGGGATTCGCACATGAATCGGATAAAAACCTTCATCAAAACCGCTATTGTGGGTGGTCTGGCTGTGGCACTGCCGGCGGCGCTGCTGTTTTTAATATCACCATCACCAGCGCATACGGACTTCCTGGATCGCCTGGGGGGTACTGCGCTCAATGGTGAACGTGATTCCCCTTCTTTTGATGACCGTACCGGGTGCGGGTATCTCGCCGGATTTTTCCAATATAAATCCGGCCAGCGTCGCGTATTTTCCTTTGGGGAGTTGGATGCCCAGCGCTTCCTCGAGGCTATCAACCTCGATGCGGGCACTGACCATGTAGTCTCTTTTAGAAATCTTACGTACCCATTGCACCGGTTTTTCACCGCTGTCATATTCATCTTCCATTTCTTCCACCACTTCTTCCATGATATCTTCCATGGTGACGAGTCCGGCCGCGCCGCCGAACTCATCGACAACGACCGCCACCGTATCACCGTCCTTGCGCAGATCCAGGAGCAGTTCACTGATATTTTTTGATGGTGGGACGAATCGAACCTCACGGATAAAGGGCTTTATGGGGTGCTGTGCGTCGGCGCCGAGAAGTTCCAGTGCGTTTAATACGCCCACGACTTTATCGACGCGTTCGGCATATACCGGCAGGCGGATGTGGGCTGCCGCATGTGCCAGCGCGATGGCCTCGCCGCAGGTGGTGCCCTGTTCAATGGCGGCCACGTCAATCAACGGAATCATTACTTCATAAGCGGTTGTCTCTGAAAAGCTGAAAATGCGCTCGATCATGTCCTTTTCTTCGGGCTGGATATCGCCTTCGGCAGCCGGCATCTGCAGCATGGTAAGAATCTCTTCGCGGAGGATGAAGGGATTTTGGATATTTTGCCCGAAACGCCATGTTAACAGGCGCGTCGTCAGCGTGAATACAATGAGTATGGGGTAGAACACATAGGAGGCCAGACGCAGCAGAAAAATCGCACGGGGGGTGATCGTATTGGCGCGCTGCTGGAAAATACTTTTAGGCACAATTTCACCAAAGATCCAGATCAAGGGCGCCACCAGGACAATGGCAAACCAGCTGTGTTGTTCCCCGAACAATTCGATCATTAAGGCCGTAACGATGGTGGTGTTGCTGACCACCGCAATGTTGGTACCCACCAGCGTCGTGGACAGCAACCATTCCGGTTTCTTGAGCATTTCCAGGGCCAGTTTCGCCCCGCGGGAACCTTTGGCAGCTTCATGGCGCAGCTTCATCTGATCCGCGCTCACGACGCCGATTTCCGAACCGGAAAAGAAGGCCTCCATCAGAAGGAAGACCAAAATTAAAGTCAGGGTCAACAATATGTCCATGGTTTCAGTATCGACTCACTTGAAGCTATCGGGTACGCCGGGCGCCCGTCTGCCCTGGGGTTTATTCATTATCGCCCTGCTTTTGAATTGGATTTTCGGCAGAATCAGGCGTTTTTTCTTCAGTGGGTGCCATTTCCGGGGTTTTTTCAAACTCCACGGTCTTAATACGGTTTTCTTCTACTTCGATAACCCTGAAGCGGAATCCGTCGATTTCGATTTTGTCGCCTTCGATTGGAAGTTCGCCGTAATGGTGCAGCAACAGGCCACCGATGGTTTCGCCCCATTCCAGGGAAAGATCCGAACCCATTTGCTGATTGAATTCTGCGATCGGCATACTGCCGTCCACGGCGTAGCGGCCCTCACCCAGATCTTTGATGCTGACCTGATCCACCTCGTCCGAGGGACTGTGAATTTCACCGAAAATGCACTCCAGCAGGTCTTCCATGGTGACCAGGCCGGTAATACCGCCATATTCGTCAACGGTGAGGGCAATGGATAATTTGCGCTCCTGGAAGGTGCGGAAAAGATCGGCGGCCAGTTTGGACTCCGGCACAAAATACGGTTTTCGTAAAAGTGTTTGCAGACGGTGGGGATCCGGTGAAAATTTCTCGATATCGATACCCAGAAGATCTCTTGCGTGCAGTATACCGCAGACATTATCCCGGTTTTCCTGATAGATGGGAATTTTGGTGTGACGGGATTTGCATACCTCGACGATGATCTCTTCCAGCGGCATTTCCATGGCCAGAAAAAAGATATCGGATCGGGGTGTCATGACATCTTCCAGGGTCTTGTTGCCGAAGTCAAATATCTGTTCAATAAACTGGGCTTCAAAATGATCCAGAGCACCTTCACCGACCGCCTCCCGGGCGAGGACTCTGAACATATCTTCGGTGATGATATTGCCGCGGGAGCGGTCCTTGCCGATAAAAAGTGTGATAACCCAGTCTGCTATTTTGCGCACCACAAATCGTATCGGCTTGATCAGCCGGGCAAAGAATTCGATGAGCTTGCTCTCGAAGCCGGCAAAGGCAATATTGTGACGGATGGCCAAAACCTTGGGGGTAATTTCACCCAATAGCAGCAGCAGCGGCACCATAATGAGAAGGTTTATCCATTTGTTTTCGGCGCCGAGCACTTTTATTACAATGGCTGCTGAGATAACTGAAGCGGTCACATTTACCAGTTCGTTGCCGATCAGGATAGTGATGATGAGTCGTCGCGGCTGGCTCAGCAGACGCTGGATGAGGCCGATTCGGGGGTGTTGGTCCCGCCGCATTTGCTCCAGTTGTATATCGCTCAGGGAAAAGAGTGAGGTTTCAGAACTGGAAAAAAAGCCTGAAAGGCCCATCATAAGAACAAAGAGGCCAACTTCAAGCCAAAGGATATAATCCATGATTTGATAAGTACTCGTTTTTTACCAGATGGTTTAATAAAAAAATCGAGTTGGAAATCAGTATCAGATTTGTCAAATTTATAGAAAATTCA
>JASFGH010000220.1:0-6806 GCA_050123865.1 Desulfobacterales bacterium
ATGTGTGCATTGCCGAGCTTCTGCAGACATGGGACCCCACGAGGGCGAACTGGGCACCGATGAAGCGCTGCGCCTGTTGGATCAGATTGCTGAAGTCGCCAAGCCGATCATCATCCTGACCGGCGGCGAGCCCCTGCTGCGCGCTGACATCTTCGACATCGCCCGCTACGGCACCGCGCTCGGCCTGCGCATGGTCATGGCCTTAAACGGCACGCTGGTAACTGAAAAGATTGCCCGACAACTGGTCGACTCCGGCATTCAACGCATCAGCGTCAGCATCGATGGTTCGAGCGCCGAAACCCATGATCGCTTTCGACAGGTTAAAGGCGCCTTCGAGGGAACCCTGCGGGGTATCGAGCTGATTAAAAATGCCGGGCTGGAATTCCAGATCAACACCACCATCACCAAAACCAACCTCGATCAGATTCCCGCCATCCAGGATCTGGCCGTTGAACTGGGTGCCGTGGCGCATCATATTTTTTTGCTGGTTCCCACCGGGCGCGGCAAATACATTGTCGATCAGGCCATCGATGCAGCCGAATATGAGCGCACTCTCAACTGGTTCTACGACCAGAGGACCACGACGCCGCTGCAGCTAAAAGCCACCTGTGCCCCCCATTATTACCGGATCCTCAGACAGCGTGCAAAAGAAGAAGGCATCTCCGTTAACTTTGAAACCCATGGACTCGATGCGGTTACCCGCGGATGCCTGGGTGGCATCGGTTTTTGTTTTATCTCCCATCAGGGCATCGTTCAACCCTGTGGCTATCTGGATTTAAACTGCGGCGATGTCCGGCAAGCGTCTTTTGCCGACATCTGGAATCAGTCAGACATTTTTTTAGAGCTGCGCGATTATGACAAGCTGAAAGGAAAATGCGGACCCTGTGAATATAAGCGCGTTTGCGGCGGCTGCCGTGCGCGGGCCTACGAGGCAACCGGTGATTTCATGCGAGAAGAGCCCCTTTGCAGCTACGAACCCCGTTCAAACAAGTGAGCACTCCAACCATATCGATCCCATCCCATATCACGCCCATCCATCGCGCGCGTATACGACGCTACGGGAATTGGAACAAAGTCTTGAAAACTGTTGACCCTTGCTGATAGTTTGGTATCATTTAAAAATAGCAAATACCGGCATTGTCGTTCAGGTTATGATATCAACCCGCCGGTCGGTTTTGGCCGCAACATTCAGGGAATCATGGAATAGTGGAAAAGAGGTCCTATGAAAATCCAATCTTTGATGATTGCTAATCCCATCACCATTGGACCCCACGCGTCGGTCAGCGAGGCCATTGAGCTGATGAAGGCCAACTCTATCCGTCACCTGCCGGTGGTCACCAGCAGAAATCGGCTGGAAGGATTTTTGACGCTGGCAGATTTGAAACAGGGCTTAATCCCCTCGATGCTGGGGGATGTGTCCTTGGATGATTTGATGATTAAAAATCCGATCACAGTCAGCCCCGATGATGATATCGAACTGGCGGCCATGCTGATTTACAATCATAAAATCGGTGGAATGCCGGTGGTCGACGATGGCCAATTGGTGGGGATTGTAACGGCAACCGACATGCTGCGGACCTTTATCGACATGATGGGCATTTTGTCGACGACTTCGCGCATCGATGTGGTCCTTGGCGACCAGCCCGCTACCTTCAAAAGAGCCATGCAGATCATCAATGACCATGGTGGTGATATTATCAGTGTTAGCATGACGCCTCAGCAGAAAAGTAAGCGGGTTTACTATTTTCGCCTGACGGCCTGCAAAACGGATGTCATTGAAAAGGCCTTGGCCAAGGAAGGGTTCGATGTACTGGCGGCAATGGATTAGAAGTGGTCTCAAAACCCCATCTAAGGTCCAATGGCGGCGTTGCAGCCTTCCGATAAATGCTCACATACTTATTGTATGCTGCGCTTTCTCGATCGGCCTGCGCCTTGCCCTAAAACCTGATCTGAGGTTTTGAAACCACTTCGAAGTGGTTGCCAGGATTTCGAAAAACCGGCCGCAAGAAAAACCGCTCCCTGTAATGCCCACCTGTTTAATCTCAAATGATATATTTTTCAGCCTGGCGCCATTTGCGCTCTATTTCTCTGGCAATGGCTGCCTTCAGGTCGATGCATTCGATGACGCTGACCGCCTGACTGCCTAAAGTATCCAGAGAGGCGCTGGCCATCCAGCAGCGTCCATTAAAGAAAATATAGCGGTCCTGCAGCATAACATGGCGCCGGATTTCGACATCCGGGCAGCTGGAGCAAAAGCTTCTTAAACTACCGTCGAAGCCGTCTGCCAATGCTTTGGGCTCACGGCTGGTCAATAAGCGCAGCGGGGGTTTTATATTTTCGAGACATTTAAATGTTGTGTTGCCAAACCGAGTATCAACCAGCGTTACCGCTGTTTTGGCAGAACTGAAAAATTTTTGGGCTTCCGATATGGTTTTGAGATGATCGTTTTTCGCCTCTAAAATTTGAACCGGCTTTTTATCTTTGGCCAGCAGAAGCTGCAGCTTTTTCAATTGCGGCTTCATTTGCTCGTCAAAAACATTGCTTTCCCAGGTTGAATTTAAAATTCGCTGATCACAGCGCTGCATCAAATCCTGCAACAATTTCGACAAAAGCTGTCGATGACCGTGCCTGTCATCGCGCACCAGATCGTTGGCCAATTTGACGTGATTGAGATTGACCCCCAGGTAATCCACATCGACATTAAACTGGTTGCAAAGATCTTCGAGTTCGTAATTGCCGTAATATTCTTTTATAGCATCTGTAAGGATTTCAATAGCTTTTGTCCCCATGAGGCACATACCTCCAAATTTCTAATGGCGATCAGACCGCCGGTGCAAGCGTACTGATATATGTATCGGCAATTCAATCAAAAGCTTTATATTTTATTGGAGGAGACGCCTCAAGGCAGATCGTCAGATGATATGAAGGGTTTGACCGTCAGGTGGTTGCCGTCTGTGGTGATGATAATGGCACCATTGAGATCGGTGCGAAATATACGGCATCCATGGTTTTGATAGGCGGCCAGCACGGCAGGGTGTGGAAATCGAAACCGGTTTTTCCAGCCTGCAGAGATCACGGTAACCTCCGGTTGAACGCGGTTTAGGAAAAGCTGACTGCTCGATGACCGGCTGCCGTGATGCGGCGCCAGCAGGACATCGCAGCCCAATTCAGCGCCTGCCATTTGGACCAGTTCTTTTTCAGCTTCGATCATGATGTCGCCCGGAAACAAAAATGATACATTGCCGAAGGTTACCTTCACAACCAGGGAATTATTATTGGTATTGCGCCATCTGTCTGAAATTTTCCGGGTGATAAAATCAGCCGGGGGATATAATATGATCAATTCCACTCCATTTATCTGCTGGCGGCGGCCAAACTGCTGAAAATTGGGCTGAACATATCCTTTGCGGTCGATCATTTCCCGGAACGCCTCATAACCGTACGTCGATCGGGTTTCACCGTTAGTCCAGACCGATTTCACGTTGAAATGTTCGGCAATGTAAATCAGGCCATTGAGGTGGTCGCTGTTGGGATGGGTGAGGATTAAGGTGTCGATGGTAAATATTTTTTTCCGCCATAAGAAAGGCGCGATTACGCGAGCACCCATATCAAAGGAATTGTTATCCGAAAAACCACCGCCGTCAATTATGGCCGTAGCGCCGCCCGGCAGTTCCAAAAGGGCTGCGTTACCCTGCCCGACATCTAGATAGGTCACCCGTAAATCAGAATGCCAATAGCGCTGGCTGACCCAGTAACCGGCGTCGGCTAAAAGAACTAGCATTACCCCCAGGCCGACGATGGCGCTTTCCCTGTGCGCCAGTTTTGCCGACACCCACCGGCCGGCCACAGCCAGCCTGAATAACAGTCGGTTTAAAACGACCGTGCCGCGCGCGTGCCGGCTGCTGCTTGCGGATGGGCCGGCATCTGACTGCCGCTGTGCAAGAGAATCTGCCCCGGGCACCGTCGTCTGAGAGCCCCGCCGGCGCAACAGGGCCCAGCCCAGCAGATAATAACACAGGATTTCCAGCACGCTGGGCGTAAAGGTTTTAAGCGCCGCAAATGGCACATCGGCTAGGCGGGTAATCACGACCATGGCCATATCCAGTACAAAAATGCAGATTTTCACCCCGACATATGCCAGCTGGTTGCTGATGGGATAAACAAACAAAGCCAGCAGCCCGCAGGGGATGACCCCGAAACCCACCAGCGGTACGATCAGAAAGTTCGCCAGCAGCCCGATAAGCGAAATCTGGTTGAAGTAAGTCATCACCAGCGGCAGCGTCCCACCAATGGCAAAAACTGACACCAGAAAAAAGGCCGTTAATTTGTGGCGCACTTTAAAGGCCGGGCCCATTTCAGCTGGGTGTTTGTCGACCGATCTGATCTGCCAGCAGGACATGCCATACAGGATCGACAACACCGCCATAAAAGAAAGTTGAAACGAAATTGAGAAGAATGAGGGCGGAAACACAATCAGGATAATAAAGGCGGCCAACGCCAGAATATTGAGCGCATCGCGCTCGCGTTCGACCACGAAGGTCAATAAAAACGCGCACACCATGATGACCGCCCGCTGAGTTGAAGGCGACATTCCTGAAATCAGCCCGTAGAGGCAAACCGGAACCAGCGAGACAATGGCAGCGCCTTTGCGCGTCCAGGCCTTCCAGAGCAATGGCCGCACCAAACGCAGCAGCCTCTGAAACACGAAAAATGACACAGCAGCGACGATGCCGATATGAAGTCCCGAAATGGCCAGAATATGCCCGACACCGGCACGGTTAAATCTGTCGCGCAGCTCAGATGATAGGCCGGCCCGATCGCCGATAACCAGGGCTTTAAGAACGGCTGTCGATGGTCCTCGGCCGGCGCTTTCGATGAGGGCTGCCATTGCGCGGCGTGACTGGCCGAGTCGGTCGGACAGATCCGTGGTGCGGTCTTTTTGAACCACCCGTAAGCGATCGCCCCGGGTATAAGCGGTACGCCAGACATTTTTAAAGGCCATGTAGCGCTGATAATTAAAACCGCCCGGGTTGTTAAAGTTACGCGGCCGGCGCAATCGACTGCGAAACTCCACCCGATCCCCCCTGGCAATCTCCGGCCCCCTGCCCCGCACGGTAACCTGAATCTTGCCCTTTACCCGATAGGATGTATCCTTGTACTTGAGGGTGTCGGCCCGCAGCACAAACTTTTTAAGGTATTTAAAGTCGCGTGGATGGCTGTCCACCACGCCAGCAATCTGCCAGCGGGTTTCATCTGAAAAGGAATGAACGTGATCGGCCGGCAGGTGGGGTGAAACCCAGGGTTGGATGGCAGCATAGCCCAGGGCGGCAAATAAAATGATGGGCGCCCAGCGGCTGGCCCGGCGGCGCCAGATGCGGTAACCGGTCAGTATGGCGCTCACACAAATGATACTGACAGCGCCAACGACATGGCCCTCAAAATAAGATCCGCAAAGAATGCCGCCCATCAGCGCAAACAGCAGTGCAGCGATGGGCCGGGAATAAACCTGCCTCGGCATGGTTTTGTCCGTTGTCGGTCGTCAGTTGTTCGTTGTACTTTTTAGCGTTAATCCAACTATTTGATACGTTTAATGGCGGCGCCCAGTTGACTGAACTTTTTTTCAATGGTTTCATAACCGCGGTCCAGATGGTAGACGCGATTGACTTCGGTCTGACCTTCAGCCACCAGACCGGCCAAAATCAGGGAAGCGCTAGCTCTCAAATCGGTGGCCATTACAGGCGCGGCCGAAAGGGCGGGCACGCCTTTAACGATGGCTGTGTGCCCGGATATTTTGATATCTGCGCCCATGCGCTCCAGTTCGCTGACATGAATAAAGCGGTTTTCAAATATGGTTTCAGAAATCGTGCTGGTGCCGTTGGCGACGCACATCAACACCATGAATTGGGCCTGCATATCGGTTGGAAAGCCCGGATAGGGCTGGGTTTCAACATCCACACTGATAATCTCGTCATTGCCGTGAACATGGATAGTATTTTCGGCGGTGCTGATCTTGACCCCGGCGCGCCTGAGCTTGTGAATGCTTGCACGTACATGCTCCGGATTGCAATCGACCAGCATCACATCGCCATGCGTCAACGCCGCGGCGATCATGAAGGTACCCGTTTCGATCCGATCGGGAATAATGCGCACCGATACCGGCTTTAAGGATGTGACCCCGTTTATCGTTATCACAGCCGCGCCGGCTCCCTGAATATCGGCACCCATTTTATTGAGGACTTCTGCCAGCGCAACGACCTCAGGCTCACGCGCAGCATTTCGCAAAACGGTGGTGCCCTCGGCCAAAACGGCAGCCATCATCAGGTTCTCCGTACCGGTGACGGTCACCGTATCGAAATAAATATCGGCGCCTTTTAATTTTTTTGCCTCCGCCCGCACGTAGCCATGTTCCAGCTGAATATCGGCGCCCAGCTGGGCCAGTCCTTTCAGGTGCAGATTGATCGGGCGGGCGCCGATGGCGCAGCCGCCCGGAAGCGAAACAATGGCTTTTTGCAGGCGAGCCAACATGGGGCCTAAGACCAGAATCGAAGCCCGCATTTTTCGAACCAGATCGTAAGGGGCTTCGCAGCTCAAAATTTGCCCGGTATCCACATGAACGGTATCGCCGAGCGACTCTGCATGCGCGCCCAGATTGCAAAGCAGTGCTTTGATACTTTCGATGTCCTGTAAACGCGGCACATTGGAATAGGTATTGGCCCCTTCGGCCAGCAGCGATGAGACTAAAATGGGCAGTGCTGCATTTTTGGCCCCGCTGATGCGCACCTGCCCTTTTAGCGCTCGCCCGCCTT
>JASFGH010000221.1:0-6791 GCA_050123865.1 Desulfobacterales bacterium
CTTTGTATTCAGGCGAACCCTCTATTTTTCCCGGCAGAGTTGGGTCTTGATTACGCACCACCGGGGTATCCATGTTGCTGCACTGTAAAATCGCAATTGCTGTGAGAATTCCTGTAAAGATGCTTATAGTGGATTTAAATTTCATTCGGTTTTATAAATCCTCACTGATTAAATAAAGTGATTTTAAATGAATGATCATTTATAATTATGGTAAAAATTTTACAACTTTATGGCATCCCAGGCCAATGTAAACGCAGCTTCAATATTTTCCTCGTTCAGCTCAAAGTCCTGGCATAAACTTGGATTGGCCAGAACCGTTATCGGGTAATACATGAAGGCTTTGAGAATATCCGGATGCACATTTTTAATAATCTTTTGTTCGATTCCGGTCGTCAACACCCTGGCCAAGGGATCAAAATATTGTTCCACTTCCTGTTTATCCACTAAAGAACTGTATGGCGAATTGGAAAATTGTTCTACAAATTTAAAATATTCCAGGTTGTTGGAGATATAGTCGAACATATTAAACCATACATTTCTGAATATGTCTCTGATCGGCAGCTGATCGTTAAAATCCCTGAGCAGGGCCTTGCTGAGATCCAGTTTTATCTGGATGTAAGTTGATACTAAAAGTTCCTCTTTGTTTTTGTGATATACATAAATGGTGGCCGGAGATATACCGGCTTCCCTGGCAATTTTGGACACCGAGCTGGAGGCGAATCCGATTTCATTGACCAGTTTAACCGTGGCCTCAAAGAGGGCCGCTTCTTTGACATCATCTCTGGTTCTCATGACTTCTAAAATAAATGATCATTCATTTATTTTCAAGCATAATTTTTATCCCTGCGGGGGTCAAATCTTGAATTGTGAATAAACATTGACATTAATCTTACCATTGGTGCACTTTACCGAAGAAAGACACGGTATTAAAAACTAGCTGTAGAGTCGCTAATTCACAATTCAAGATTTGACCCCCTTCCCTTTCAAAAAAATGGGGCCCGGGTTGGGGCCCCATTTTTTTTATGATCAACAGCTTGTGGGTTTAAGCTGCATCCATTTCGCGGCGATCGGCCATATCCATCAGGACACGCTCGCGGGCTTTGTCGATGCCCAGCGCTTTGCGTTTCTTGTCGATGTGCGCAATCATCAGGCGAGCAATTTCATAGGGATCTGTGGCAAAGCCCCACTTGCCCAAACCCAGCTCCTCAAGCTCTTCAAAAAGGTGCTTGTGAAACTTGGTGCCTTCGACAATCGGGAAGGTGACACCGAAAACGGTGTAAACACCGGAAGCGACAAAGTACTGCCCGATACAGATGGCCTTTTCACTCATATATTCCGGCGCACATCCGGCCACCGGAAGATCGGCCATACTTTCACCCAGACCGCCGGTTTTGACCATTTCAGCACAGGCGATCAGGATGCGGCTGTTGTCCACACAAGAACCGATTCCGAGCACCGGCGGCATGCCCACCGTTTCGCAAACTTCTTTCAGCCCGGGACCGGCCAGATGGGCGGCTTCCGGCGTCGTCAAGCCAGCTTTGGCCAGTGCCACCTGTGAACATCCGGTCTGGACGACCAGCACGTCGTTTTTAATCAGCTCCTTGACCAGCTCGACGTGCACGTAATCCTGCTTCATACGCGGGTTGGTGCAGCCCACCACACCGGCGACACCCCGGATGCGGCCGTTGATGATGTTGTCGTTGAGCGGGGTGTAAGATGCCCGGAATGTTCCGCCCAGCATGTAATTGATGTATTCATGCGAGAAACCGTGGACGCCGGAATTTTTGATCTGGGGTATTTCGACCGGCTTACTGCGGCTCTTGAAACGCCCGATGGCCCGGATGACGATTTCATCTGTGCATTCCTTGGGCGTGTGCTCATGAAACTCGATGTGGGTGGCCCCTTCGATCTTGCATCGCGGGTTTGTGGTGATCAGCGGGGTATCATAGCAGTCGGCTACCTTCGCCAGGCCCTGCTTGATGCACTGCACATCAACCGTCATGGCGTCAACGGCACCCGTGACCAGTATCGTCTCGGTGGACATAAAATTGCCGGCATGCGGAATCCCGTGGCGAACCAGGACTTCAGCACCGGAACAGCACATGCCGCAGAGATTGATGCCCTTCGCGCCGGCTTTTTTGGACGCTTCGATGAGGGTCGGCTCGTTGACCGATTCAATCATTGATTCGAAAAGATTCGGCTCGTGACCGTGTACGATGATGTTGACATGATCTTCTTTGAGGACACCCATGTTGACTTCGATGGCGACCGGCGCCGGGGTGCCGAAAAGGATGTCGGAAATCTCGGTGGCCACCATGGAGCCGCCCCAACCATCGGCCAACGCTGTGCGGCTGCACTGCTTGGTGATGTTGGCATAATCCTGATCTACGCCCATGTGTGTGCGGTGCATGAGCTCCATGATCTCGCGCATGGCGCCCCGCGGCACGATGCCTTCCTTGCGCCAGGTTTCCAGCGTTTTTTCCGGAACCCGCTTGGCAAACGGAATTTCACCTTCAACCTGGGTATAGGTTCGCTCCAATTCATGGTACAAATCCATGGCGATGTCTTTGACTTCGCGATCTTCGGTTTCGATGCCAACATAGCCGGCCACTTGAATAAGCTTGGTCGGGTTTTTGATCTCATAGTCTTTGATGTTGCCGTTGATCACCTCGCGAAACAAATCGAGCATGCTCATGCCGTGGTCGGTATGGGCAGCACCGCCGGACGCCACCGCACGTGCAAAATTTCGTGCCATGATGGTATCGATGGTCGCACCGCAGACACCGACTTTGCCGTAGGGATCTTTGGCATTCAGGCGGCAGGGGCCCATAAAGCAATGTTTGCAGCAGGCCGAATCCGCCCCAATGGGACAGGCTTTCATGCTGGTGGCGCGATCAAATGCCGTTTCGACGCCGTCCTTGCGGGCCTTGATGATCATCTGGGTGGTGGCATCACAGGTCGTGAGGTCTTTGGGATCAACTTCCTTTTTGGGGACTACTTTTTTGGGGACTGGTTTTTTTTCGTCTGGCATATAATTCCTCCCTTCTGGAACAATCGATTAAGATTAAATTGGGTTGAGATTCATTAAAATGAGGTCTAAAAAATTTATGTGGACATTTAAAATGGATGTGAATAATTAGTAATTGTTCTCAATAAGCTATATTATTACTTTTGTCAAGGCCCTTACAAAAGCAAAATTTATATAACTTATCAAATATTTATTGGCAAATTTTATGCCAACCTGCAAAATTCCCTTTAGTCGTCGTTTACTAATTCGATTCATGCTGCAAGGCCTTGGAATAGCAGAATAATATGTTTAAGATAGTCTTCAACGGTTAACATAATGAACCGGATGTTGGAGCCTGTTTGGCACTTATTTTTGTCTTATGATACAGCTATGTCTCATGCTGTGCTTGAGACGAAACAAGACTGGCAGACGTTTATATACTGGATATTAAAACCTGTTCTAATCCGTTGATATTGTATTCAGTTGATATAGTAGGCTGTAAGTACTGTGTTTGCATTGGTATTCAGCGATATTTTGTCTATGGTGCTGCCCACCGAATTATCGTTTACCGATCTGATGGGTCTGCGGATGCTGACCGAATGTCTCAAATCGTCTCAAGTTAGTAAACGAATCGGCGTTGCAGGATCTAAGAATCGTTTAAGTATCTAAATTTTCTGATTGAATTAATGAAAAATATATACTACTTTGCAAGACTCTTCTCGTTTCGATGAATGACAGCTGTGTGGCAGGTCGAAGTTCTGAGCGAGTTGATGACTTAGCCTCATTTTGAAAACAGATGACTATTAAATTCAAGATCACGAAAGGATGTTCCCATGTCGCAGCCGAAAGTTAAAATGTATTCGTTGAGCACCTGCAGCCACTGCAAGGCCACCAAAAAATTTCTGGGTGAATGCACCATAAAATATGAATTTGTCGACGTGGATAAGCTCGAGGGCGATGAGCGCAAAGCCATTATCGAGGATGTCAAAAAATTTAATCCACGCTGCTCTTTTCCGACGATTATCATTGGCGAAACCGTCGTTGTGGGTTACAAGGAAAAAGAAATTAAGGAGGCTCTGGGAATGTCATGACACCACAGGAACTCTATGATCGCATGAAAAAGGTACAGGAAGCCAAAGGCTACTATTTTAACAAAGACAAAGAGCGGACCTTTGAGCTGCTAGAAGCCTTGATTGCCAACAAAGAGAATTACGGCTATATGGGCTGTCCCTGCCGCCTGCTATCCGGAGACAAAGAAATGGATCGAGATATCATTTGCCCCTGTGTTTATTCTGTTCCGGATATCGAAGAGTTCGGCAGCTGTTATTGCAATTTGTATGTGACACAGGAATGGAATGACGGGAAAATCCCGCATGAATATGTGCCCGAACGTCGTCCGCCGGAAAAAATGCCCTACTAATTTGGAAAATCGGTTACCCCCTGTACGGTGAAGGGGCCATCGGACAGGAGTCATTTGGCGGTACGCATAACGGGATAAACCTGCCGAATCCTGTTCGCTGCATCAGCCCCAATTCTCTCTTTTTATTCTATTTCCCTCTTGACATTTTGCATTACAAAATCCATTTTAAAATGTTAGTGTTCTCCTTAAGATTAACACCATTGTGGGGAAGAAAACGAAGAGGTGATGTATGGAAGATGTATGCAAACCAATGTTAAATACAGGATTGCGAGGCGTCGTCATTGCCGATACACGCATCAGCGACGTCCAGGGAGCCGCCGGCAAGTTAATCTACCGGGGCTACCTCATTCAGGATCTGGCCAATAGTGCCACTTTTGAAGAAGTCGCCTATTTGCTGCTTTTTGAAAAACTGCCGACTGCGGCTGAATTGATAGCATTCAAAAAACAGCTGGCCGCGGAAAGGGACATGCCGCAGGAGGTGGTTGCGGCTCTGAAAACACGGCCGAAAGATGCTTTGGTTATGGATATTCTGCAAGCCGGTGTTTCCCTGCTGGCCAACCATGATCCGGATATCACAGACCAAACACAGGAAGCTGCCGTGCGCATGGCGATCCGGCTGATTGCAAAATTTCCGACCCTTCTGGCTGCCTGGGATCGTATTCGCAACGATAAAGAGCCGCTAAAGCCATCGCCCGAGCTGGATCATGCCGCCAATTTCCTTTACATGCTCAAAGGCGAGGAACCGGACGAGGAAGAAAGCCACTTCATGGATGTCTGTCTGGTGCTGCATGCTGAACATTCTTTTAACGCATCGACTTTTGCAGCCCGTGAGGTCGCTTCCACTCGGGCGCATATGTATGCGTCGGTCGGTGCAGCGGTCGGATCTTTATCCGGCGAGCTTCACGGGGGCGCCAACATGCGGGTGATGGAGATGTTGAAGAAGATTGGTTCGGTCGATAAAGTCGAAGCCTATGTCAACGAGCAATTCGATGCCGGACGCGTAATATTCGGTCTGGGGCACGCTGTTTATGACACCGATGATCCCCGGGCCCACATTTTGTCTCCTATGTCGAAACGGATGGGCGAGCGCATCGGGGATACCCGCTGGTATGAAATGTCACAACTACTTGAAAAAACCGGTAAAGCTGAGTTTAACAGGCGCAAGGGCAAAGATATTTATGTAAATGTTGATTTTTATAGCGCTTCCCTTTATTATGCGATGGGAATTCCAATTGATCTGTTTACACCGGTATTTGCGATTTCAAGAATATCCGGCTGGACGGCCCATGTCATCGAAGAATACTTTGCCGGTGCCGCCCCCAAACCCATGCTTTACCGACCGGAATCGGAATATGTCGGCGATTACTGCGGACCTGATGTCTGTGAATTGGAACCGCTTGAAGATAGAGGGTAATCTTTAGCAGGAGGCAAAAACAGTTTGCAAAAGCGTCCCAACCTTCGGATGACGCGTCAGCGCCGGGTGATTTTAGAAGAGCTTCGCAAAGTCAATACCCACCCGAGTGCGGATGAAGTTTATGAGATGGTTCGTAAACGCTTGCCCCGCATCAGCCTGGGCACGGTTTATCGCAACCTCGATGTCCTGTCTGAAACCGGTGAAATCAAAAAGCTTGAACCCGGCTGCTCATTGAAGCGCTTCGACGGCAATCCGGCGGAGCATTTCCATATCCGCTGTATCCGCTGCGACCGAATCGCTGACGTGCCGATGGCTTGCGATTTTGAAATTGATCTGGCGAAAATGACGCCGATTGAATATGAAATACTCGGGCATCGGCTGGAATTCTTCGGCCTGTGTTCTTATTGTTCGAATAATTCAACAACCGATGCAAAACGGTCCTAATTTTTCATGCATAATTCAGGTAATAATTTGGCGGGCTTAATAGCCCGCTTTTCTTTTGTGGATGAGATATTAATCGATTATTCTCTTACAGGAGGTGACCCATGAAGATACTGATTACGGGTGGCCTTGGATTTGTTGGCACAAATCTTTCGGAGTATCTGCTTGCAGGCGGCCATTCCGTTATAGCGATCGGACGGGCCGCCGATCAGAAGCGGATAAGCGCCGACGGGTATCTTTATATCTCAGCGGACACAACCCGGCCCGGTGACTGGCAGAAGGCGCTGGGTGATGTCGACCTTGTGGTCAATCTGGCTGGAAAATCAATTTTTAAGCGTTGGAATGACAGCTATAAAAAAGAAATATATGACAGTCGCATTTTAACAACCCGCAATGTGGTGGACGCCCTGCCGGCCGATCAAACGGTTGTTCTTTGCAGTGCCTCTGGCGCCGGATACTACGGCAACCGTGGCGATGACATCTTAAAAGAGGACGAAAAACCCGGCGAC
>JASFGH010000222.1:0-6763 GCA_050123865.1 Desulfobacterales bacterium
ATCGGCAGATTATTTTTCATTTTACAATGAGACTCACAGCTGAAGCATCCGATGCAGCGCCGGGTGTCCTGATAGATGTAATATTTGCTCATGGATATTCCTCCGATTCCATTCGAGTTACGTGGCCTTTTCGACTTTCACAAAACACTCCAGCAGTGCGATGGCGCCACCGACCGGGTCGTAGACATCCAGCAGGCCGGTTTCAAAGCGATAGTCGCCCAGACCTTTGTTGTACCCGCGGGTCTGCCAGGGGACCTTGCGGCCGAATCCATGAACCATATATACGGATTCGGGGTGGATAAATTCGGTCACAAAGGCCTTGATCGTGCCGCTGTGGCTCCCGTCTGAGGACGTCACCTGCACCCGGTCACCGCTGGCAATCTCCAGTTTGGCGGCCTCATCGGCATTGATCCAGAGCGCATTTTCGGGCATGATTTCGCTCAGGACCGGATTGTTCTGGGTGCGGCCGTGGGTGTGGACCGGGCTGCGGCCGAATGCCAGGCGATAATACCCCGGCTCCGGCTGCTTTGGGCGTTCATAGGCTTTGAAAGACTCAATATTGTTATCGGCCAGCCGGCTGGACACAAACTCTATTTTGCCCGAAGGCGTTTTGAATTTCAGATCTTTGAGGCGATCCCACCAGACGGCCTTATCGGTCAGGGGGACCGTTCCTGTTTTCTCGAAATCGGCCAATTTGACGCCGGTTTCCTCGAGCTGCCATTTCCAGAAAGCTTCAATATCGTTGAATTTAAAATACTTGCCGGCGCCCAGGCGCTCGGCCAATGATTTGAAAATCCACCAATCCGGTTTGGCCTCGTTACGGGGGTCCACCGCCTTTTTGCGCATCTGAAACTGGGGCTTGAGGCCTTTGCCGGTTGACAATACGCTTGATTTTTCTAAATAGGTTGCCGACGGCAGCAGCACATCGGCGTACCAGGCGGTTTCACTGTAATTGGCGTCGATGGCAACCAGCAGGTCCAATTTGTCAAATGCTTTCTTCTGCGCTTCCGGATCCGGTAAAGCCAGCAGCGGATCGTGACGAAAAGCGATATAGGCCCTGATCGGATACGGATCTTTGTTTCCGATGTGCGGGTACATCAGATTCAATAATCCCGGCCCGGCTTCAAAATGCTTGTGTTTCCAGCCGCAGCCGTCCACCCGTTTTTCTTCGGGCTTGGGGATGGTATCCATCAGGGATTTGAGGCCTTTTTTACCGACATCGCCGGGGCCCTTCTGGAAAAAGAGCGCGCCGTGTGACTCGAATGCACCCATCAGGGCATTTAGGATATAGATCGATCGAATCGCATAAAACGAATCCAGGTAACGGGCCACCATCCAGCCGGGGTGGAAAATTACCGCCGGTCGATCCTCGGCGATTTCATGTGCAAAGGCAATGATTTCATCGGCCGGGATTCCGGTTTCCTGAGCGGCCCACTCAGGGGTATAGGGGATGACAAATGATTCCAGCTCCTTGAGCCCCAGCACCCATTTTTTGACAAATTCGGCATCATACAGCTTTTCGCGCAGCAGCGTATGGATAATTCCCAGATTCAGAGCGTAGTCCGTGCCCGGGCGAATTGCCCAATAGCGGGTGGCCTTCATGGCAGTGCCGGCTGCCCGGGGGTCGATGTAGGTAATTTTGCCGCCCTTATCGAGCATTTCCATAATTTTCCCGGCCGCTTTTACGCGCAATGATTCAAAGACATTGCGGCCATATAAGATCAAATGTTTGCAGTTGCCATAGTCGTAATTGAAGGTTTTGCGCCCCGATCCAAACAACGACAGGGCGGCATGCTGAACGTTGCGCGCACAGGTACAATCGTGGTTGAAATAATTGGGTGAGCCAATGGCGCGCAAGAAACTGCGGTGTAGATCGCGAAACGGTCCGCCGCGGTCGCTGAGTGCAATGGCCCTAGCGCCGTCCTTTTTAATGATGGCTTTCAATTTAGCGGTGATATAGTCCAAAGCCTCATCCCAGGAGGCCTCTTTCCATTTGCCTTCACCGCGCTTGCCCTCTCGGATCAGGGGGTGCTGGGGCCGCTCGTAGTCATACAGCATCGCTATGCCGGCAGAGCCTTTGGCACACAATCGACCGGCCATGCCCGGATCCTGGGGGTTGCCCTCGATCCACTTGACAACTCCGTCTTCAACCTCAACCTGAATGGGGCACCTGACCGTGCACATCCCACATATGCTGAACACCGAATCTCTCATGACGTTATGGTTACCTCCGTTTGAAATGCAAATTGAACTCCCGGTAACAAAATTTGAACATCATTGCGTAGGGTAAATTTTTTAATTTATAAAAACTTGCGTTTCGGAAAAAGGAACAATATATTCACTTTTACCCACGTTCACAACCTTTTTTTGACGATTCTGTCGTCTCTATATAAATCCGGACCAATAAAAAGTTATAACAGAGAATAGGTTTAATACAAAGGAGGAATACTGTGAAATTATCACGCTTTTTCTGGATTACGGGCATTTTTGTTCTGCTAACATTTGCCACCCTGGCTTTGGCCCAGTCGGGCTCTGAATTAACACCCGACGGCATGCCGGGTAAAATGAAACAGGCCATCGAAAGTAGTCTAAAAGACGATAATTTTGCCGAAAAGACGAAGGCCGTCATTAAACCGGGTGATCCGCAGGGCTATCTGGGAATACCCGGTGCGCCCAAGCCGAATGTAATCATCGGTCTGTTGTGGGCCATATGGGTCGGGTGGATCTTTTCAACCGTAGGTGCTTTCGGCGGCATCATGGCCGGTGTGGGGCACATCACCATCTTCGGGCTGGCCGACTACGCCAAGTCCTTCGGCAAGGGCAATCCGGTCAACAAATTGCTCACCGATTCCATTCGCGTCTCCAACCAATGGCTGGTCGGCTTGAGCGGAGCGATTTCATCTTTTAACTACTACCGCATGGGGCGGCTGGTGGCACCGCTGGGCATCTGTCTGGCGATCGGTGGAGTCGGCGGCTCCTGGCTGGTACCGGAACTGACCGCCGGAAAGATTTCGCTCAAGGCCTATTTGGGATATTTCGGTATCATCGTCTTCATTATCGGCGCGTTTCTGATCTATGAGCTTACCCCCCGGGGTGCGGCTCGCAAGAAGGAAGCCAAAGCTGCGGCACAGGCATTTGAGAAGGCAGTTGCCTCAAAAGCCGATACCGCCGACCAGGGCGTTAAAATCATAGAGGGCTCCTGGACATTCATGTGGCTGGCGGTCGCTGCGGTGGTGGCCTCGGCCCTGTGGATCAATCTGGTGGGCGGCTATAAAGTTGTGGCCTATATTCTGGTGCTCATCGGTTGGGCCCTGACATTTTTTGTCGGCAATATCCGCTTCACCTTTTTCGGCCAGGAGTTTAAATTCAAGGCCTGGATTCCGATGGTCGGCGGCATCTTCATTGCAGCAATTGCCTCCTTTCTGGGTATCGGCGGCGGCTTTCTGTACGTACCGTTTCTGACATCGGTGGCCGGTTTGCCGATGTTTCTGGTGGCCGGAACCTCGGCGCTGTGCGTCCTGGTGGGCATGATTGTCTCCATTTTCTCTTACATGGTCGGGAAGGGCATCGTCATTTCCTGGGGCTTGATCGGTGCCGAACTGATCGGCATCTTCATCGGCTCAATGATCGGGCCGCGCACGTCCAAGTATATTCCGGATAAAGTGCTGAAGATCATCTTTATCGCCCTGGCTTTCTACGTCGGGTTGCGGTACACCACCAAAGGCTTTTTAGGCTACAGCATTGTGCCACCGTTCTAAATCAGGTTAAGCACCCAACGCTCCGGCCTGGCGCAAAGCCAGGCCGGAAACCCATTTGTTGAATCTTAAAATGGACGTTATCAATTGGTTTTTAAATACGATTGATCCCGTGCTCATAGCGCCCTACCGCTGGTTTGAGAATCCCATGCTGGGCTGGTGGTTGGGAACCTTTGTGCTGGCCCTGTGGGCCAGTTTGCTCGGTGAGTTGACGTTGGCTGCGGCCTATCGTGTCAACCGCAGCCATATCGCCAAAAATTTGGAGAAGACCCAATACTATCACCAGCGATCGCTGAATGCCAAAGCAGCTGGGGACGAGAAGGCTTATAAGGGGATCAATAAGCTGGCCAATGAGGCTTACGGTAAATCCTTTTTTCTGTTCATGGCCATGGGAATGGCGTCTCTGTGGCCGGCCTTTTTTGCCGCTGCCTGGCTGAACGAACGGTTTGCGGAAATTGTTTTCACACTGCCCAAATGGGCCGGTGGATTTGAACTCAATTTTATTGCGCCCTTTATTATCCTGTATATCGTAGCCCGGATATTATTTGCCCGGCTGAAACTTTATTTGCCGTTTTTGAATCAAGTAACACGACAAATTCCGCAGAAGGGCTTGTGAAATATGGTTTAACTTTTCGCTGGCCGCACCTTTGATCTCCGGTCGAAGCGGCGGTTAACAAAATATCGATAGAATTTTTGGCGGTTTTCTCCTCGCAAGAGACCAGTGATGGATTGTTCGCAACGTGTTCGGTGTAAATAGTTTTTAATGGCATTTCATCGGCTTGCCGCCGGTGGCTTTCTGAAGCTTGGCCATGTAGCGCCCCCACCAGCCTCTGGGTTTGGCGCATTCGGCGTTGATATATTTTGCCGGGTTTTCTTCAAAGGCCTGACGGCAGCCTTCAGCGCAGAAATAATAGTGCTGTCCATCGATGAATGCTTTTATCTCTGCCGTCTCCGGATCTACCGACATGCCACACACCGGATCGATAGCGGATTTCCCTGTTGGACTTGGATTCATTGATAAATCTCCTTCGCAACCCCTTCTGAGCGTCTAAGCGGAATATGTTAAGGCTGCGTGGCCACTCGTGCGAAATTTATAAGCGCATTTTGGACCTTATCCAGCACCGGCTCGCAGCCATCGATTCCATGACGCTTGGCCAGGTAGCGGGGATCGTTGTAAGTCAGCCATACCTGCCCGCTTTCATCCTGCCAGATGAGCGCTTTTTGGGGGAGGTCGATGCCGATTGTCTGACCGCATTGCATCAGGGGCGCTCCGACTTTGGGGTTGCCGAATATCACCAGCTCCATCGGCCGCAATTGCTTTCCCACTTTGCGGGCACCAGCACTGTGATCGATCCGCAAAAATACGGTCATTCCCTTTTCTTTTAAGACCGTTTCGAGACGATCGGCTGTATTTTTGACATCATGTGCACTTTTGACATTCGTTAAGCCGGGTTCAGCTGAAACCGGCAGGGCAATACCGACGACCAACATCAGAGCGATAACTGTGATACGCATTGTTCATCCTTTTTTATGGGCGTTAGATGCATTTTGGGGATGGGTTCCAGTTAAATTCTATCTTAATGGTAAAACAGGGTTTTGCAGTGGCAACTGTCCGGCGCATTTATTTTAAAATTATTTCGACCTGTCGACTTTGTTCATCGAACCACCGTCCCTTATGAAAAAGAGCAGGTATTGAGCGACGGGATACCCGCTAGATTCAAGAAATTAAGATTTTGGCCGATTTGAAAACATAGAACGTTTTCAAATTAAAGAGAATGCACCATTAACCTATATTTCAGGTTTCAGGTGTCAGGCCTTCGGTGGTCAGTTTCAAGACCTTGCTGCTCTGTAGCACTAACAGTCGCATGTTTTTGTTTTCTGATTTGAGGCTTATGTTCTCTGACACCTGAACACTGACATCTGAATACTGAATTGTGCGGATCAATTGACGGAAACATCCAGAAAGGGGGGTAGCGGAATGTCCAGCGCATAGGCCACCGCGCGCACCAGCTCGGCCTCTTCAAGCGTTACCCGTTCATCGTGGAGCACGCAGTGGGCACAGGCATCCAGAAGATATTTTTTAACGTCCGGGCTGGCTATTGCAAACCGCTGCAGGGCTGCTCGCAGCGCACCGAATGACACCTTGCCGGCCGGTTGCATCTTCCAGCGAGAACCCTTGATATTTAATCTGGCCCATCCGTATTTGAAAGCGGCCTGTGCGGCCACCTCTTGCGAGTGCCCGACTTGGGCCAGCCTCGAGAGGATATTGACGGCCTCCAGGGCCAGCCCGGAAATGTTTTTATACACAATATCTTTTTTGTGGCGCCTGTAATTAGCACCCAGGCGGTGCAGCAGAATTTGTTGAAGTGCAAATTCAAAAAAAGAAAGCCGTGCATCCGCCTCCACCAGGGCCTGAACAAAGGTTTTAAATTTGGCATACTGGCCGGCCGACATCTGGCGCAAAACCGGCAGGGCTAAATCCAGAATGGGCAGCCGTAGCTGCAGGTCCAGCGTTTCAAACCGCGATTCAAGATTTGCCAGATGCCGCACAAGCTTTCCTGGAGCGTGTTTCTGCAGACGCTTCATCTGGATTTTTCGGATCTGCGGGTCTTCGTCCAGCAAAAGCAAGCAGGTGACGGCCATGGCCCCTAAAATATCGCTGAGCTCGGCCTTGAGCTCGGCGGGTATGACATTTAATAGTTTTTGGCTGTGGTCGATATCGCGGGCGGTGATGTCACCCGGGCGGTTGATGACCGTGCTTACGCCCGTGGCAAAAGCTGCCGTCGGATGCGCTTTAGGTTCCTCTGTTGCCTTGGCAAAGGGCGCTGTGGGGACGGGTGTGTCAATGTCCGGCATTTTCAGGGGCTCAAAGCGGCCGTCGAAACCCGGATCGAGGCGCTGAACTCGATCCGCCAGCGGCGGATGGGTGGCAAACAGGGTGCCGACAGCCTTGGCGATAAACATATGGCAGATTTCACCGGCATGCGGCGATCGAATCCTGGAGCCCG
>JASFGH010000223.1:0-6760 GCA_050123865.1 Desulfobacterales bacterium
AGGTGTTTTCGCAAAAATCCAAAGCTTTTATGCTCTTTCCGGTGCTGCTGGCCATTGTCACCGGCTGGCTGGCATCGCTGATCGGTACGGTAACCGGTATGATTTCCCCGGACAGCCCGGCCTATTTGAAAACCGACCTGATTGGGGCGGCACCCTGGTTGAGCCTGAAGCCGTTGATGCCGTTTAAGTGGGGTTTTCCGGATTTCGGCAGTGCTACGCTGTGGGCAGGTGCATTCGGCATGCTGGCCGGCTATCTGGCATCCATGATCGAATCCATCGGTGACTATTACGCCTGTGCCCGGATTTCCGAAGCGCCGGTGCCGACCGGACGCATGATTTCCCGCGGCCTGGGCGCAGAGGGTCTGGGTTGTTTCATTGCCGGTATCCTGCAGACCTGTAACGGAACGACCACCTATTCCGAAAACATCGGCTCCATTGGCTTGACCCGTGTGGCCAGCCGGCGGGTGGTACGTTGCGGTGCGGCGGTGATGCTGATTATCCCAATTGTGGCCAAGTTCGGTGCCATCCTGGCCACTCTGCCCAAACCGGTGGTGGGTGCCATGTTCGTGGGGTTGTTCGGTATGATCGCATCGGTGGGTTTGTCCAACTTGCAGATTGTCAATCTGAACAACTCCCGCAACCTGTTTATTATCGGCATATCCTTTTTCGCCGGACTATCGGTGCCCTATCATTTCAGCCCGATGCTTTCGGCCAATGCGGTACCCATAGACTGGAGCGCAGGCGGTGCCTTCATCAAGGTTCTCGGCGAAATCCTGCAGGCTATCTTGACCACAGGAATGGCGGTGACCGCCTTGCTTGGCATCATCCTGGATAATATTCTGCCCGGCGCCACCCGGGCGGAGCGCGGCCTTGAAGTCTGGGAAAAGGAAGCTTCCGAAGAAGCCTGGGAGGAAGCTGAAGCCAAGTGGGCCGCGATGAAAGAGGGAGAAGCGCGACCGGTTTAATAATGAGCGTTTCAAATTTTAAATAAGGTAAAAATTAATTTTAACTTAAGGAATTCTACCATTTTTAAATTTAAAATTTGAAACCCTTCGGGATTGCCGATCTTACCGCATCTACGGCGTTAGATGCCGTTCCGCATAGTCAACTATAGCGGAACGACATCAGCCTTGTAACTACGGCAACCTCGACAATCGCTCATATTAAACACTAATCAAGGGTTGCGGTTTGTTTAATAAAATAGGTGGGGAAGAGCGCATCGCGGCTTTTCCCCATTTTTCATTTTTCAAAGGATTCGAGAGCGTTGCCGAAACCGCTACTTACCGTCATCTACGTGCTAATGATCATCATCGGTTTGGTGGCCATGTATTCGTTGTTGAATGCAGGCAACCCGGACAGTTTGCTGCGGCCTTTTTTTCCGGACCCCAAATATGATCTCTATGTGGCCATGATCTCCTCGGTCCTGGTTTTTATCCTGGGATTTTTTGTTTTCTTTTACCGGGACCAGGAAAGTTTCCGGCAGCTGGTGGCGCTGAACGCAGAAAAAATACGGCAGCTGCGCACCGAAGGCAAAAAGGATGAAGAAATAGCCGATTCCATTCTGGCGGCCATGGGCAGCTACAGCGGATACAAGCATAATATGGCTAAAAAGAAATTGCTGATATATTTAGCAGAATTTAAGTAGGCAGCTGTTTTATAAATATTATTCACCACAGAGTTCACAGAGGCCACAGAGAATTTTTTAAATTATGTTTTTGAAAATTATTTTATGATTTTGTCTCTGTGTTCTCCTTGCTCTCTGTGGTAAAAAAAATCGCGTCTTTGCGAGTTTGCTTGAGAATAAATCTTATCGGTTCTACCGAGATCGGGTATGCATTTTATAGCTGAACAACAGTGGATTTTCATTGCGATCGCTTTTTTTGGGATCATCGGCTATATCGCCTTGATGCGATGGCGCGACCGCAAATGGATCGAGGCACGTTTCGGCAGCCGTTCGATTCTGGCCATGAGCTTCGGCGTGAACTTCTTCGGAAATGCCACCGAGCCGGGCAAACCCCGCCGCAGCAGCGGTTTTTTGCTGTTGTTTTCCGATTCACTTTTCTACCGCAGCCGGGTCAAAAAAATAGAATTGGAGATTCCGGCAACGCGCATCGCACGTATTTACCACGACCGGGTTCACAAAGGCGTCGACCTGCATCAATCCCTGGTTAAAATCGACTTTTTAAACGAGCACGATCAGAAAGACACCGCCGCCTTTAAAGTCCCCTACCCGCCCCAGTGGATGCGGGCCATCGAAAACGCACTCCTCAAGAAGAAATAAAGGTTCAGCGTTCAACGTTCAGGGTTAAAATTCATTAAGCGTACTCGTACTCGAAATAAAGGCCAATTACAATTATCACTTTATCTTAGGTCGCCAAACACCCCAAATCGCATTGACATCTAACAAATCAATTTTAGATTTAACTATACATCAATTTTCATGCAAAGAAGGAGAGGGATGATGGATGTCAAAGACTATTGCGAAAGTGTGGGCAATGAGCTGACCGCCTGGAAGGCGAAAATGAGTGATGTATCCCAAAAAGCAACTGCCCTGAAAAACGTGGATAGGGAAAAAGCCGAGCCGATTGTAAAAGAGCTCAAGGCCATCATGGATGATATCGATCAGCGCATTGCGACGCTGGCGCGCGAATGCCCGTCTGAATGGAGCGATGACAAAAGCGACATCGATAGTAAAATATCCCGGGCAAAAAACAAGTGGAAAGAAGTTTGGGGGGTGCTGGGTGAGGACAATTCAGAATACGGCATAGGCGGCGCCTAAAACTGGTTTCAAAATCCCATCTAATGTCCGAATGCTGCGTTATAAGCCAAAGTGATTGCGATTCCATAACGAGTAAATTACTGCCTGCCTTTGCCAATAAGTCCAGTTCAAAAGCAGCTGATTTGAAAGCCTATCTCGCTGATATTAGTACGCTTCCAATAAACATCTGATTTTTCCTGGACCTTGGAAAAAATATCTCATTTTTTAATAAATATTAAATTATCGCTGTGCCCCAATCATACCGTCGTTTGATGTACTTTAGGATTAAGGAAGTTTCGGTTCGGACAATACCATCTATTTTATACACTTTATTAAAAATAATATCATTGAGCTCATCCAAAGACCTGGCCACAAACTCCGTATAAATATCGGAATCACCAGTGGCATGCACCACAAACCAGATCGATTTGATCTTCGACAACTCCTTTGTGACCTTTTCAATTTTGGTAATATCAACCTTAATTCTGAGAATGCCGACAATCTTAAAGCCCAGTTTGATCGGATTGCTGACAGCCACGATCTGAATGTAGCCTTCTTCAATCAGACGATTCAAGCGTGAGCGCACCGTGGCTTCCGAGATACCAATTTCTTTAGCGATATCGGTGTTGGGTATCCGGCCGTCCTTTTGTAAAAGCTCAATCATCCGGCAATCTATTTGATCCAGCATTTTTTTTTTAGAAGATGAATGATTCCGCTAATTATTGACAACAAAATAGGATTTGCCTTAAGTTGCTGAATATTGATATGCAATCAAAAACTGTTCGCCGTTCAAAGGTTCAGAGGTTCATGGTAAAGTTATTAATCACGATAACCCTGAACGGTAAACCCTGAACCTGTGTACGATCATAGAATATTAGAAACCAGCAAAGGAGGATGCGGTATGTCATTGCCATTAATGAAAAACTATATCAATGGAGAGTGGGTGGAATCCAACTCGGAAACAATTGGCGATGTATGGAACCCGGCCACCGGTGAAAAAATCGCCCAGGTTGCCTACGGCACCGCAGAAGACGTGGACAAAGCGGTCCAGGCTGCCAAAGATGCTTACTGGGAATGGCGGACGACACCGCCGTTGACAAGGGCCCGCTACCTGTTTCGCATCAAGGAAGCCTTTGAGGAAAGCTTCGAGGAGATTGCAAAAGTTTTGACCACCGAGCAGGGCAAATGCATCGACGAGGCCCGCGGTGAAGTGCGACGCATGATCGAAAATGTGGAGCATGCCACCGGCGTCACCACCCTGATGACCGGATACACCCTGGAAGACATTGCCAAAGACATTGATTGTTTGGGCCATAAGCAGCCACTGGGCGTTTTCGCAGCGATTGTTCCCTATAATTTCCCGGGGATGGTGGCCTGGTGGTTTTTGCCCTACGCGCTTGTGACCGGCAACACCTTCATCGTCAAGCCTTCTGAGCAGGTGCCCATGACGCAAACCAAGATTTTTGAAATTCTTGAAGATGTCGGTCTTCCCGAAGGTGTTCTCAACATGGTGCACGGGTCCCGCGACGTGGTCAATGCGTTGCTGGATCATCCGGACATTGAAGGCATTTCTTTTGTCGGCTCCACCCCCACGGCCAAATATATTTATCAGCGCTGCGGCGAAACCGGCAAGCGCGTTCAGGCCCTGGGCGGTGCCAAGAATATCGTGGCCGTCATGCCGGATGCCGATCTGGATGCGGCCATGCCCTCAATGATCACCTCATTTTACGGCTGTACGGGGCAACGCTGCCTGTCGGGTTCCGTGCTCGTGCCGGTGGGAGATGTAGCCGACGAACTGATTGAAAAATTTACAGCCGCCGCCAAGGCTATGAAAGTCGGCAGCGGCCTCGATGAACAGGCCTTAATGGGTCCACTGGCCACTGCCGCCCACAAGGAAAAGGTATTGGGTTATATCGAAAAAGGGATCGAAGAAGGAGCGGACCTGGTCCTGGACGGCCGTGATTTTACGGTCGCTGAGTACCCGAATGGCTTTTTTGTGGGGCCGACATTATTTGACAATGTCAAACCCGATATGACCATCGCCAAAGAAGAAATCTTCGGCCCGGTGGTCAGTGTGGTTCGCGCCAAAGATCTCGATGAAGTCATCGATCTGATCAATACCCGCGGTTTTGCGAACGCCGCCTGCATTTATACCAATGACGGCGGCACTGCCCGGGAATTCAAATACCGTGTCATACCGAGCATGGTGGGCATCAATATCGGCATCGCGGCACCGATGAGCTTTTTCCCATTTGGCGGTTCCGGCAGCTCGATGTTTGGCGACACCAAAGCCCACGGCCAGGAGATTTTTAACTTTTTTACGGATACGAAAGTCGTCATCCAAAGATGGTTTTAGTTGCAGCAAGGTAAATTCCAATAAAGCAGCCTCGCTAAAAGCTGAGAAGCCATCAAACAGCATACTTCTTTATGGAGTAATGGAGTTATGGAGTGCTGGAGCAATGTATTTTGAAGGTTTGCGGGTTAGATATAATTTCTACCAATGCTCCACTACTCCAGTACTCCAACACTCCGATAAATTTAAGTTCGGTTGAAATTTAAACAAAAATCTGTGAATAAACAACCGATGCTTGGTAGATAGGAGAAAACAATGCCCTTAGAAAATTTTGGGAGTATCCTCAATTTTGCGGAAGAGCTGGAATTGCAGGATCTCGGGTTCTATAAAACCCTGGTGGACAATCCGGCCTGTGCGGATCACAAACCGATGTTTGAAGCCTTTGCGGCTACCATCGACAAAAATGTCAAAACCGTGCAGCGAACCCGCCGTGAAAATGTCACTGAAATGATCCTGGAGCCCATCAAAGATTTTATCCGCGCACCCTTTTGTGAAGAATGTGTGGGTGTCGACAAGATGAATGCAGCCGAAGCCCTGGATGCGGCGCGGCGATTGGAAGACAGGGCGGTTCGCTATTACACGGAAGCGGCCGCCAAAATTAAAGCACAGCCAGAGGTTGCCCGGGCCTTAAAGCTGTTAGGTAAAAAGCATTCCGCTCACATTGCGAAACTGGATGAAGTCTAGCGTCTGCCAGCCGGTCCTAAGCGTTTCATGATAAAGGTTCTTTTAATTTTGACCACTATTCCGGACGGGTAAACATGGTCACTTCGTTTACGGAGGATTTCAGGCACCCTAACGGTAACCTGATAAAAAAAGGAGCAGACAAATGAGTCAAGCGGTCGAAAAAGTCAAAGCATTGACAGATCACACCTTCGGCACCTGGAATCAACAGTCGGGCTGGAAAACACCCATGCTGGTTACCGATGCCGAAGGGATTTATTTTTACAACGCGGATGGAAAGCCGTTCATCGATTTTTCTTCACAATTGATGTGCTCGAACCTGGGGCACAAGAACAAGGCCGTTATCGAGGCGATTGTCAAGCAGGCTGAAAAATTACCCTATGCCGCGCCGGGATTTGTCACCGAGGCTTCCATCGCAGCGGTGGAAGCGCTTAAAACGGTGGTACCGGAGCCGCTGAACCAGTTCTTTTTCTCAACCAGCGGGACAGAAGCCAACGACGGCGCCCTGATAATGACGCGTCAAAGCAAGGCACCGGCCTATAAAATCGTATCCCGCTATCACTCCTACCACGGGGCCACCTCCGGCGGGCTGTCATTTACAGGCGACCCACGCCGCTGGCCGGCCGAGCAGGCACGCTATACGGTGCAGGGCGTTCGGTTTGCACCGGATAATTATTGCTATCGGTGCCCGTTCAAAATAAGCTATCCTGAATGCGACATCCAGTGTGCCCGCTACCTGGATTATATGATCAAGGAAGAGGGCAATGTGGCCGCATTTATTGTTGAGCCGGTTGTAGGAACAAACGGCCGCATCGTGCCGCCGCCGGAGTATTTTCCGATTGTTCGCCAGATATGCGATGAAAACGATGTGCTGCTGATTGCAGATGAAGTGATGTCCGGCTGGTTCCGGACCGGTACGGCTTTTGCCATGCAGAACTGGAACGTTGCTCCAGACATCATGACAACCG
>JASFGH010000224.1:0-6737 GCA_050123865.1 Desulfobacterales bacterium
GGGATGATGAATCCATTGCCATACCTGGGTGCGCGAGATCTCAGCCGTGGCGGCATCTTCCATCAAGTTATATATGGGGACACAGCCCAGGCCGCTGAGCCAGTTGGCCATGTATTGGATACCGACATCGATGTTGGTGCGTAGCCCTTCTGCGGTAATGGTGCCTTCGGGCACTTTTAACAGGTCCGCGGTGGTTACGGTGACGTCTTCACGCAGTTTTTCAATCTGATTGGACTGGGGCATGATCTTGTCGAATTCATCTTTGGCAATTTGCATCAGACCCGGGTGAGCCACCCAGGTGCCGTCATGGCCATCGGTTGCTTCACGGATCTTGTCTTCCTGCACCTTTTTCAGCGCTGCTGCGTTGGCATCCGGATCATTTTTAATCGGAATCTGGGCTGCCATGCCGCCCAGTGCATGGGTGCCGCGCCGATGGCAGGTTTGGATGACCAACAGGGAATAGGCGTGCATGCAGTGACGGGTCATGGTAATCTGGGCGCGGTCGGGAAAAATGTAGCCCGGCACGTTTTTAAAGCGTTTGATGAAGCTGAAGATATAATCCCAGCGACCGCAGTTTAAGCCGGCCATATGTTCCTTAAGCTCGTAAATGATTTCATCCACTTCGAAGGCTGCTAAAATGGTTTCGATCAAGACGGTGGCTTTGATGGTGCCGCTGGGGATGCCGAGCATTTCCTGGGCGCAAACAAAGATATCATTCCACAAATGGGCTTCCAGGTGGCTTTCAATTTTAGGCAGATAAAAATAGGGCCCGGTCCCTTTGGCCAGCAGGGCCTTGGCATTGTGAAAAAAATAAAGTCCGAAATCAAATATGCTTCCTGAAATCGGCTCACCGTCCACTGTGACGTGTTTTTCAACCAGATGCCAGCCGCGCGGTCTGACAATCAGGGTGGCGATTTCCGGATTCAGTTTATACTGCTTGCCCTGCGGATTGACAAACGTAATCGTTTCGTTGACCGCATCGCACAGATTGATTTGTCCCTCAATGGTTCCTTTCCAGGTGGGCGAGTGGGAGTCCTCGAAATCCGCCATGTACGTGCTGGCACCGGAGTTGAGCGCATTGATGATCATTTTGCGGTCCACCGGCCCGGTGATTTCCACCCGGCGATCCTTTAGATCCTCCGGAATCGGCGCCACTTTCCAGTCGCTTTCTCGAATTTCCCGCGTTTCCGGCAAAAAGTCCGGTAACTTTCCGCCATCGATTTCGGCCTGTCGCTTTTGACGGTGCTGCAAAAGCGATTTGCGCTGAGACTCGAATTCGCGTGCCAGGGCACCAACGAATTGAAGGGCTTCAAGCGTCAGAATTTGAGAAAACGCTTCGTTAACGGGTCCAAGTACTTCAATACCATCCACTTTAACTGGGCCGCCCATGTTCAATATTCCTCCTTTTCCCGCCATTGAGGTGTTAATGTCGATACATCCCTCTACACTCATAGAAGATGACCGTATTTTTCTGATCGCATCAGGTGGACAACCGACGGTGTAACTTTCAAAAATCTTAAGTCGAAATTCAGTTGAAGTCAACGGCCACCTTTAAATTGATATTCTCATTTTTGAGATGACTTCTGAATTTGAAGCCGCCGGCTTTGCGCATAGGGAAAGATATGGGGTAGTTCACCGGCCCTTATGGCTGCCTGAGCCTTGTGCCAGAAATCGACATCCAGCAGATCCGAATGGTGATCTAAAAAGATTTGCAGTAAATGATCGGGCAGTCCCAGAAAATGTCTAAATTCTTGCGGAAACACATCGTTTTCTCTAACGACGTACCAGGGCTCAGAAGCCAGATCGTCTTCATAGCTGGCGGATTGCGGTATTTTGCGAAAATTACAGGTCGTCAGCGGGCACAGTTCATCGTAGTCATAGAAAACAACACGCCCATGACGGGTGACGCCAAAATTTTTTAAGAGGATATCGCCGGGAAAGATATTACTTACGGCCAGATCTTTAATGGCAGCGCCAAAGTCGATAACGGCACTGCGGGCAGCTGCCGGTTTGGCCTCCTGCAGGTAAATATTTAAAGGCGTCACCCGGCGTTCGACATAGGCATGGGATAGGATCACATGATCATTTTCGATCTTTACGGTTTGAGCGGCTTCAGATTGCAGCTCGGCGAGCAGTTCCGGTGCAAAAAAACAATCGTCCAATTTTAAAAATTCAAAATCCTGCGCATCGATCAGCCGGCCGGCGCGATCATGTTCGAACACCAGCCGGTATTTTGCCTTTACCTGCTGCCGGGTGACTTTTTTCGGCCAGCCGAAGCGGTCTCGGATGAGCTTAAAAACCAGATCATCATCGGGCATGTTAAAAACGATCATCACCAGGCCGTTCTCGCCGGGCGATAATTCGAAGCGTTCCTTCCGGCACTCTGACAGATGACCCAGAAGTTCACGGTAAAGAATGGTTTTGCCGTGTTTGTTAAAGCCGATCGCCGTATATAGCTCGGCGATGCGCTTTTGCGGCAAGAGTGTTTTGAGGAAGCCGATCAATTCATAGGGGCTTGCCGATTCCACATGAAAATAAGAACGCGTAAAGCTGAATAAAATACTAATATCATTTTCCTTCAGCAATACAGCATCTACGGTGATGCCCTCCGCTGAATTCAGCAAGGCAACGGAGAATGGAACCAGATTCGGGCCGCATAATATCCGACCGATGAGGTAAGCGCCCATCCCGCGGTAAATAACGGTGTCTACCATTTCAATGCGATCTATCGCAGCCGGTAGTCCTATTTCACGCAGATGGGCTTCGATTTTAACGGCCGCTTGGGCGGCATCTCGTTTGAGGTTTCCGAATCCGTCTGCCAACGGATAATCGGCCAGAATCTTACGGATCAGGTCTGCTGTTGAATTGCCGCCGGAATAAGACCGGTAACCATTTGCTTGTGCCCGGGCGGGGGATGGGTCCGCATCGGTGTCGACAAATTCAATTTGCGGGTCAACACCGACCGTGCCAAAAATTCGCCGCGTAACCGAATTAAAAAAGGTTTCAGCCAGCTCCTGATCCGGGAGTGCCTGCACCCGCCCGGCATACATGGCCTTTAAGCTTGCCCAGACCTGTTTGTCCTCAATTTGATCACCCAGCAATTGGCGAATGGTGGTCTCAATTTTGTCGACCTCAGATTTGTATAAATTCAATCTGGCGGCCGCATCAGCCCGCATGCCCTGCCAGTCAAGGGCCTGAAACCTTGATTGGGCGCGGCTGGTGACCTCATCAAATTGGGCCCGGTAGCTTACAAAGGTTTCCTTGATCGCTCTGGCAGCTGTTTTTGCGATTTGGTTATCAGATTTATTTCCAAACATTTTGATAAATAAAAATTGCTTTTGGAAAGCCGATTGTTAGTTGTTTTTGACAAGCCGATCTTAATGGCATCCGAACATTTTTTCAACCATGTGTGTCACTTATAACGATCGCAAAGGAAATATGGGAGGATATGATGGGGCGTCTTTTTGCAGAAGGGCAGATAATTAATTAGTGCTTTCGTCACGTTTGCCCGGCATTATATAGCAGGCATCATCCAGGCGATTGCAGATATAGGCATTGATGATTTTTTCAAGCTCGCCGGCAATACCGCTGACCAGATCGATGTTCTTGCCGGCTAGAAACCGGCACATGACATCACTGACACCGGCGCAGATAATCTTGCGAATTCCCCAACGGGCTATTACCTCGATGCGCTCATGAATGGACATTTTGTCAAGGTTCAGTTCCTGACGGCGGATTTCACAGCCCTTCTCGATGTCCACCACCACCATGCGCTGGCATGAGTCCAGTACAGGAGAAACGCGCGATTCAAATACGGGTATCGCCACTCTTTCCATTGATTTTCATATCTCAAATAGGCTTGCCAATCGCAAGCTTCGCTTCGGAGCAAAGTCAATATGTCTAAAGTGATTTAGACCTAACATTACACTTTTTCAGCTTCACACGCGTGATGTTCGTGATCTCCGCAGCCGCAGGTGGATGCGAGTTCAGATTTTAAATCAGCGTGTGCCAGATCCCACCAGAGGGAATTGAGCGCAACGTACGGCATCGCATCTTCCGTAAAGCGGTGACAAATACATTGCGAGCATGCATGTTCAAAAACGATCTGCTCTTTGGGTTCCAGCTGTGAGCGCCAGATCGTATCCACCCATGGATCAGTGCCGGCCGGATTTGCAAACAGCACGCTGGTCGACCATTGCTGGATGTCAGCACACACCCGACTCGCCGGGGTTTGATGGGGCCCGATAATGGTTTCAAACCCCGGAGAACGGGTTGCACCGATAAAGGCCGGTGACTGTTTTGAATAGAAAGCGTACAGGCTAACCAGGCGGTCAAACAGAGGATAGCCAACCTGCCAGCCGGGTACGTTTCGAATGCGGCTTTTTTCATGTAGATGATTCGCTGAACCGGTTTTTGCAGTTGATGCCGTCCATCTCAGAAAATCGAGGCTATCAAATGTGAACAGCGCAACGGTTTCGGCCGCAGCCATAACCATTGAAATGCTGCCGATGGTGAAAAAGGCTTCGGGTACTTCCTGTTGGGTTTCCAAGCGGGGCGTATGGGTGTGGTCAAACAAATCACTGTTGACCATTTCCCGTTCCCGGGGTGAAAATGCATCAAACACGGCGGCCGAAACATAGGGATAGCATTTGACTGCAAATTGCCCCGTATGCAAGCTCTGATCCGCGGTATCGATAAGCTTGCCTTGTTCAAAGACCAGGGCATAAACCCCCGGGGCGCTGTCGATCCAGACATACCACTCCGGCCGTTTTCCCCAGACCTGACTGACGCCCTTTAGGTCCAGCATCTGTTGGACCTGCTCGACCCAGGAAGCAGTGATCAACAGGCTTTCGACTTTATTGCGGAAAAAGCTGTCAAAATCCATATTCTTCACCACCGTGTTTTTTAAAAAGCTCCTTGACGATGTCGTTTTTTTCGCGCCCTTCGGTTTCGATCCCATACCGCCGGGCGGTTTCCAACAATAGATCATCCGGATATGCCAGGGTCAGGGCATAGCTGGAATCATAGGATTTAAAATAACGCTCAAAAGCGGCTTCCTGCTCGGCTTCCTGCATGCCTTCCTTAAAACCGGAAACAAGCTCGCCCACCTGGCGCAGCCACCCGCGCCTGAAAAAAAGGCGTTTGTTTTGATCAACCATTTTATTCTTCCTGCTTTTTTAAGGGCCAACCTGCAAAAAACTCACTCTGGATCATGATGATACTCAGAAACAGCAGGATCCAGACGAGCGGTGTATCCCCCGGCTGGGCGACACCGGGCACTTTGGCCAGGAAAAATGTGGCCAGAGGCGAATAATAAAAGGCATAAAACAATAGCCCGCCGGCAATGGCAATAGCGGTGCGAATGATCGCCCGGGCCCAGATATTGGCCATATTGGGAAAGTTGCCAAAATAGTTTTTAAGAATAAAAGCGGCCAGAATAAAAAACCCGGCCACCTCGCCGGCATGGATAAACCGGAAATCAGGCCCGTCAGTATACTGGCCCCCCATAAACGGTTCATCCCAGACCACGGTAAAGATTTTCAGCAGGACCCACATCATAATCCAGCCCATGATGAGCGTGGCCGCAAAGGTGACAATTCCTTTGATGAAGTTGCCCTCGCCGTCTTTGTTCATAAGCTTCCAGGGATTGCCTTCCCAGAGCAGACCAGAGGCCACAATCCAGAATAAGGAGCACAGCACCAGGCCCAGGCCGACAAAGGCACTGCCGGTCTCGCAAAATCCCTCCCACCAGGGCGACACGCCAGCTTTGGATTGGGCCGGATAGAATAAATGGCACACATGGGGATGAAACAAGATAATATAAATGAGGCTCACAAAAAACAGGATCGCAAACAGGCGCGACCACGCCAGGGTGCCGCGCCCCACATTTTGCCAGGGCCAGCTTCCGAAGCCCAGGTTCCAGAATAGTGCCACCCACAGAAAGGCGGTAAAGAAATAGACAATTGCCGTTGAGGCATTTTCGCGCGCTACGTAAGGCTCGGCCCCGGTGCCCCCGGAGGCGATAATAGACTGGGGATTGAAATAGGCAACACCAAATTTACCGATAAAGTACCAGAATACAACGTAGTGGATAAACAGCATTACAACAAAGGCCACCACGGTCAGTAAAATCCCGCGACCAACCCGGTTGCCTTGGACGGAGGGTTCCGCAAAAGGATAATAACCGGCCACATTGGCTATCAGCACAATCGACGACAGCATCACCACCAGCAGGGCAAATCCGTACATGGGGGTGTAAAGTTTCATGACCGTGTTCGGATTCATAAAAATGTACCACAACAGCCACACAATCCCGAAGACCACCACAAAATTGATGAGCCCGAACCCGTAATTAAACCTTTTCTCTGCGTTTATTGTGGTATTCATATGATCACCTATGAATCATGTAGATGGTAAAGAAGAGAAAAGAAACCGACAGATGGCGCTTCCTTTCTCTTCGTTTCATGCCGTTCATGGGTCTGTTTAAAAGACAACATGGTCGCCGTTGGTCAGAAAGACGTTGCTGGCTTTGGCCACGGTGGACGTTCGCTTGTATTCCTTGTATTTGTCCGTGCCTTTGACCACCGGCACCCCGGCTGCGGCCGCTTTCTCGGCCCAGATCCATCCGGTGCAGTGATTGCATCCCAGCTTTTGAATCTTGAAGGCCTTGACGCCCTTGATGATGTCATCGAATTTGGGCTCCCAGGTCTCAAACAAGGTAATGTGCAGACCGCCAT